>NZ_JASOPB010000049.1:0-321 GCF_030218125.1 Haemophilus sp. UMB1048 | reverse complement strand
GCGAACTGACGGTTAATGCTGTGCTGCCTGGCATTCACAATTTGCTGGTAGATCTCCGAGCACAGCAGATTCCGGTTGGGCTGGCTTCTGTCTCCCTGAATGCGCCGACGATTTTAGCAGCGCTGGAGCTGCGCGAGTTTTTCACCTTCTGCGCGGACGCTTCCCAACTCAAAAATTCGAACCCGGACCCGGAAATCTTTCTCGCCGCCTGTGCAGGGCTGGGCGTGCCGCCACAGGCATGTATCGGCATTGAAGATGCGCAGGCGGGCATTGAAGCCATTAACGCCAGCGGTATGCGCTCGGTGGGGATCGGCGCGGGCT
>NZ_JASOPB010000048.1:0-322 GCF_030218125.1 Haemophilus sp. UMB1048 | reverse complement strand
ACTATTAAACCATCTGGATATTAAAAATAAACTCTTATAACATAAAATTAATGCGGTTCCGGTACCATATGTCAGGGATAATGTGCAAATGGAGGTATCGGAACTGCATTTCAGTTCATTATTAATTAATGACAAAAAAAACCTCTGCGAGCGCAGAGGGGGTAAGGAATGTTCCCGGTCATAATATGTCGATAGTGTTTATATACATACAGAACAAGAACAACAACCAGCCAACTAATAAATATTTTATTTTTTAGAGCTGAAACCTTAAAGCTCACTTCCATTCCATACATTGTTATAAACCTTATGTTGAAAACTGAAA
>NZ_JASOPB010000047.1:0-325 GCF_030218125.1 Haemophilus sp. UMB1048 | reverse complement strand
CTTCAATGCTGACGGTAGCGAAGTCTCGCAGTGCGGCAACGGCGCGCGCTGCTTCGCCCGCTTTGTCCGTTTAAAAGGCCTGACCAATAAACGTGATATCCGTGTGAGCACCGCCAATGGGCGTATGGTATTAAGCGTAACGGAAGATGATCTGGTGCGCGTTAACATGGGCGAGCCGAATTTCGAGCCGTCTCAGGTCCCATTCCGCGCCAACAAAGCGGAAAAGACCTATATTATGCGCGCGGCTGAACAGACAGTATTGTGCGGCGTCGTCTCAATGGGCAACCCGCACTGCGTGATTCAGGTCGATAACGTGGACACCGCC
>NZ_JASOPB010000046.1:0-326 GCF_030218125.1 Haemophilus sp. UMB1048 | reverse complement strand
GTTTAGCCAGAAGCAGGGCTACCAAGACCAATGCAATAAGTAATATATCGTTTTGCTATCGTGCATCGCTCGCGCTCAGTTCCATTGTGCTTTTTTAAGCTGTCGTTTTTCTTACGGTATATACCGGTTTTTTATGGCGTGGTTTCTTAACTTGTTCAGCTACTGATGGACCCATTGTATCTAGGTAGTCAACTAGCTTTGTTAGATCATAAATATTGCGACCACCATATCGGCGATCACTCTTCGATGTTGGTTTCTTGTCCAAGAGATTAGCTTTTTCAATATCATTGATAGCTCTCTGAACAGTCCGTACAGAAACCCCCATA
>NZ_JASOPB010000045.1:0-326 GCF_030218125.1 Haemophilus sp. UMB1048 | reverse complement strand
AACTCAGAAGTGAAACGCCGATGCGCCGATGGTAGTGTGGGGCTTCCCCATGTGAGAGTAGGACACCGCCAGGTACTTTTTATTTTGTTAGTTTATTTTTAGAGTAAATTAACAAAATAAAAATTTTGGCAGCAACAGTGCAATGGTCCCACCTGAATCCATATCGAACTCAGAAGTGAAACATTGTTACGCCGATGGTAGTGTGGGGCTTCCCCATGTGAGAGTAGGTCACTGCCAATTATACCTCATTTAGCGGAGTGGTAGTTCAGCTGGTTAGAATACCTGCCTGTCACGCAGGGGGTCGCGGGTTCGAGTCCCGTCCATTC
>NZ_JASOPB010000044.1:0-329 GCF_030218125.1 Haemophilus sp. UMB1048 | reverse complement strand
CCAGAGTGAGAGCTTGAGTAACTCTCTAAGCCAAAGCGAGAGTTTGAGCAACAGTTTGAGCCAAAGTGAGAGTTTGAGTAACTCCTTGAGTCAAAGTGAAAGCTTGAGTAACTCCTTGAGCGAAAGTGAGAGCCTAAGCATCTCACTGAGTCAAAGTGAAAGCTTGTCCAACTCCTTAAGTCAGAGTGAAAGCTTAAGTAACTCACTCAGCCAGAGCGAGAGCTTGAGTAACAGCTTGAGCCAAAGCGAGAGCTTAAGTAATTCACTCAGTCAAAGCGAGAGTTTGAGTAACAGCTTGAGTCAGAGTGAAAGTTTGAGCAACTCCCTAA
>NZ_JASOPB010000043.1:0-342 GCF_030218125.1 Haemophilus sp. UMB1048 | reverse complement strand
AAGTCAGTTTTTTATCGCCTATTTTCTTTTCTATTAGATTGCCTTTACAAGCTGGGTGGGAGTGTAAATTGATACCTTGAGGGTATTGAAAAAGGGAAAGCCTTCCCCGTATGATTAAAATCGCTAAAAACCAATCAGAATACGGAGGCTTTCCCCATGAATCAGTTTAACAAAGATATTATCGCAGCGCTATCTTCAGACAAAGATATTACCCTGAATGAAGTCTTACGGCGTCAAATCGAAGTGACCGCTAATCAGTTCCTTCAAAATGAACTGACTGCGGTGCTAGGCTACGAACCACATACTCGGATCGACCGATCAAAAGACGACGTGAACTACCGG
>NZ_JASOPB010000042.1:0-342 GCF_030218125.1 Haemophilus sp. UMB1048 | reverse complement strand
AAACGTTGTAACACTCAAGCCAGCAAAGAAAACCATCACCAGCAAACCACGCCGCCTGTCTTACTCCAGCTTTACCGGAGAGCCGGGAATCAGCGACACGACAACGATTATTGTCGAGGGATTGCTAACCGCTGGCGTGTGCTACCTGTACGGCGCGAGCAAGTCTTATAAGTCATTCTTTGCCGTTGGCCTGTGCGGAGCTATCACCAAGAAAACGGACTACTTCAACGGGCGGCGCATTGCAGGCGGTAACGCGCTGTACATCGCAGCAGAAGCACCCAAAACGCTAACCGCTCGTCGTTTCGCATGGGCGCAAGAGCACAACAACGGGCAACCGCTCCC
>NZ_JASOPB010000041.1:0-345 GCF_030218125.1 Haemophilus sp. UMB1048 | reverse complement strand
CAAAGCTACTTACCTGTCAACCAAGTCCATCAACGGTACTTTAATCCACAACCTACCGGAAAATACGAAGAAGGAATTGCTCGTTACTACCAATCTCTTTGGCCCGACCGAAAAAAATAACTACTTCATAAAAAAGCTGATAACCCTTGCATAAAATGAAAAAACTGCTATAATTAAATCATAGGAAATACATCTGAAGTGTTCGAGAATATTTACACTGTGTTGACCGAACATTTTTTAATTGGGATCCTATGAGCAGCTTTGTCTGACAAGCCATCGCATGTGGACGTCATTAGAAGACTGTGTGGAGCCCACCTGATTGCTAGCGGGTTCAACCTAGCTTTA
>NZ_JASOPB010000040.1:0-346 GCF_030218125.1 Haemophilus sp. UMB1048 | reverse complement strand
ATTCATGAAAGCTCCCACAAGACACCTCATATATTTTTTTATATACTGAAACTACATTATATTTATTACCGGCGTAAAACGAAATAATTTATTATCGTTACCGATATTTTAAAAAAATCATTATTTGCACAGTGTTCGAGTTGTTAGTATCACTCCTTCCTGAAAATCCGCTCCATTTACCATAACGTCGCATTGTACGCACCGCCAAAACGCGTTCGGTGCGATCACGGCAGCAGACAGGTAAAAATGGCAACAAACCACCCGAAAAACTGCCGCGATCGCACCTGATAAATTTTAACCGCATGAATACCTATGCAACCAGATGCTACAGGCCACATTAGCCCGC
>NZ_JASOPB010000003.1:0-229368 GCF_030218125.1 Haemophilus sp. UMB1048 | reverse complement strand
TGGGTCGTTAGCTCAGTCGGTAGAGCAGCGGACTTTTAATCCGTTGGTCGAAGGTTCGAATCCTTCACGACCCACCATCCATTTATCAAATCATTTTTAACCGGTTGGGTTGTTAGCTCAGTTGGTAGAGCAGCGGACTCTTAATCCGTCGGTCGAGAGTTCGAGCCTCTCACAGCCCACCAGTCAACATCTTATTTCTCCTGTTTGTTAAAAAATTTACAAAAAATTAAAATATTTTCAAAATTCTTGACTATATTTGGCGGTTATTATGGTAGAATATCCACAACTTTAAGTCGGGCATAAAAATGTTACAAAATATTCGTATTATTTTGGTTGAAACATCACACAGTGGGAACATCGGTTCTGCTGCACGTGCGATGAAAACGATGGGATTATCCAATCTCTATTTAGTATCACCAAAATCGGTGGATGAACAATCTATTGCATTAGCCGCTGGCGCAGATGACCTCGTTCGAAATGCCCAAATTGTCGATACTTTTGAGCAAGCAATAGAAGATTGCTCTTTGGTAATTGGTACCAGTGCGAGATTGCGTCATTTACAGAGTACGTTGATTGAACCTAGAGAATGTGCCGAGAAAGCCTGTGCTCATCAAGGCCAAGTAGCGATTGTGTTCGGTCGTGAGCGTGTTGGGCTCACAAATGAAGAATTACTTAAATGTCATTATCATTTAAATATTCCCGCTAACCCTGAATATTCCTCGCTAAATCTAGCGATGGCCGTACAGTTAGTGAGTTATGAAATGCGGATGGCATTTTTAGCTAAAGAAAGAGCGGAAAGTACACTTTCTACAATAGAAAATATCTATCCGACAGCACAAGAAATGGAGTATTTTTTTGCGCATACGGAACAGGTATATCAATCACTTGGTTTTATTCAAAATCAAGGTGTTATACAAAAGTTAAGACGGCTTTATAACCGTTCTTCTCTCGAAAAAAATGAATTAAATATTTTGCGTGGAATGTTAAGTGCGGTCGAAAAACGCCTTAATCTGCAAAAAGACTAAAATTGACTATCATAGTCAGATATGTAAACTATCCAAACGACGATTAATAGGGATGCTTTATGAAACTTACATCTAAAGGACGATACGCGGTTACCGCAATTTTAGATATCGCATTACACGCAGGGACAGATCCAGTTTGTTTAGCGGATATCTCAGAACGTCAAAATATTTCACTTTCTTATCTTGAGCAATTATTTGCAAAATTGCGTCGTGGTGGATTAGTAAAAAGCGTTCGTGGTCCGGGTGGTGGCTATCGTTTAGCGTTACCAGCAGATCAAATTTCTATCGGTATGGTGATCTCTGCCGTAAATGAGAACATTAATGTCACAAGATGCCTTGGAAAGGGAAATTGTCAAGGTGGGGTTGAATGTTTAACTCATTCTTTATGGCAAGATTTAAGTGATCGCATTACTGATTTTTTAGATCAGATCACTTTAGCAGAGCTTGTGGAGAAAAAATCAGGAAAACATAAAGCTCACAAAGATTTTGATGATTTGGTTGTTGTTAACCAATAATAGGAAAGTAGATCAAAGTGCGGTCAAAATGATGGCATTTTTGGTAGTAATTTAGGAGTGAAAATGAAATTACCAATTTATTTAGATTATGCAGCAACATGTCCAGTTGATGAACGTGTGGCTAAAAAAATGATGGAATATTTAACCATTGATGGTGTATTCGGTAATCCAGCATCTCGTTCACATAAATTTGGCTGGCAAGCTGAAGAAGCCGTTGATATTGCACGTAATCAAATTGCGGATTTGATTGGCGCAGACTCACGTGAGATCGTATTTACTTCTGGCGCAACAGAAGCAGATAACCTTGCAATTAAAGGTGCAGCGCACTTTTATCAAACTAAAGGTAAGCACATTATTACTTGCAAAACTGAACACAAAGCCGTATTGGACACTTGTCGTCAGTTAGAGCGTGAAGGCTTTGAAGTCACTTATTTAGATCCTGAAGAAGATGGTTTAATCGATCTTGAGAAATTTAAAGCGGCATTGCGTCCAGACACAATTGTTGTGTCAATTATGCATGTGAATAATGAGATTGGCGTGATTCAAGATATTAAAGCAATTGGTGAGCTTTGCCGTGCAAATAAAACCATTTTCCATGTAGATGCAACACAAAGTGTAGGTAAAGTCAAAATCAATCTCGCGGAATTACAGGTTGATTTAATGTCAATGTCTAGCCACAAATTGTACGGACCAAAAGGGATTGGTGCATTATATGTATGCCGTAAACCGCGTGTTCGTTTAGAAGCGATTATCCATGGTGGTGGTCATGAACGTGGTATGCGTTCAGGTACATTGCCGGTACACCAAATCGTTGGTATGGGTGAAGCATATCGCATTGCAAAAGAAGAAATGGATACTGAAATGCCACGTATCCGAGTATTACGTGATCGTTTATATAATGGTCTTAAAGACATTGAAGAAACCTATGTAAATGGTTCAATGGAACACCGCGTAGCGAATAATTTGAATATCAGCTTTAACTATGTTGAAGGTGAGTCATTAATGATGGCATTACGTGATATTGCAGTATCTTCTGGTTCCGCGTGTACGTCTGCAAGTTTAGAGCCATCTTATGTATTACGTGCATTAGGTCGTAATGATGAATTGGCACATAGCTCAATTCGTTTCACTCTTGGTCGTTGGACCACTGAAGAAGAAATTGATTACACCATTAATTTAATGCATGGTGCAGTAGCGAAACTTCGTGAATTATCCCCACTTTGGGATATGTTCAAAGAAGGCATTGATTTAAACACTATTGAGTGGGCAGCCCACTAATTTTCAAGGCGGCTTGACCGCCTGATAGCAACTTATTTAGGAAAGGAAAAGAATATGGCATACAGTGAAAAAGTTATCGATCATTACGAAAATCCACGCAATGTTGGTTCAATGGACAAAAAAGATAATTCTGTGGGAACCGGCATGGTGGGTGCGCCGGCTTGTGGTGACGTTATGCAGTTACAAATCAAAGTAAATGACAGCGGCATTATTGAAGATGCAAAATTCAAAACTTATGGTTGTGGTTCTGCGATTGCTTCTAGCTCTTTAATTACCGAATGGGTAAAAGGCAAATCTTTAGATGAAGCAGGTACAATCAAAAACAGCCAAATTGCGGAAGAACTTGAATTACCACCGGTAAAAGTACACTGCTCAATCTTAGCAGAAGACGCAATTAAAGCCGCCATTGCAGACTACAAAAATAAACAAGATAAGTAATCAAAAGTGCGGTCGAAAATGACCGCACTTTATACTTAATATATGAGCGTCGAGAAATTAAGCTCTTAGAAAGGCGCAGTTGTCATGACGTTAGAGAAAAAAATTGCGATTGCTAGTGTGGCATTATGTTTGCTTACATCACTTGCATTTTCCATTTATTTGGTATTTGTAGCTTCCTATTTGGATGAAGCAGAAACTTCAGTTCGGATTCAGATATTTTTGGGTATCCTAGCTTTGTCTTGGGGAGCAATGATTGCATCGTTTATTTTATATACGAGATTACGTAGTGCAGCAGTATCAGCGGCAGCTTTGCTTGCATTTGCTATCTATGTGCTACTTATTTATTTATTTGTAAAAGATAGCGCTCCAGGTGGCGTATATATCTGGCTTGCATATTCTGTTTGGTGTGTAGTTTGCTTTGGATTATCAATTTTAATAGTGCTATTTAAGCCGACAATTTTTACTTGCTCAGCAAAATCAGCATTTTTCTCAACACTCATTATCAACGCAGCTTCTTTATCAATTGTGATACTTTAGACTATGTAGGAACAATTTATGTCTATGACATTAGAGAAAAAAATTGCCATTGCTAGTGTGGTATTATGTTTGCTTACACCACTTGCACTTTTGCTCTATTTTGAGTTTACAAATTCCTATGAGATTAAAATCTCACTTCGGATTCAGTTATTTTTTCGTAACCTAGTAGTTTGGTTTTGGAGCCCAATGATCGCATCATTTATTTTATATACGAGATTACGTAGTGCTGCTGTAACGGCTTCAGCTTTATTGGCTTTTACTCTTCATGCATTACTTTCTTATTTACTTGCAAAAGATGGCGGTTTAGGTGGCGAATTTATCTGGCTTCTATATTCTGTTTGGGGGGCGGCTTGTTTTGTATTGTCAAGTTTAATTGTGCTCTTTAAGCCTGCAATTTTTATCCGCTCCGCAAAATCAGCATTTTTCTCAACACTCATTATCAACCTATTGGCGGCACCTTTAGCAATAATGATATTTAAAACTATGTAGGAATAGATCATGTCTATAACATTAACTGAAAAAGCAGCAGAACGAGTTCACACTTTTCTTGAAAATCGTGGAAAAGGCATTGGTTTACGCTTAGGTGTGAAAACATCAGGTTGTTCGGGTTTAGGCTATGTGCTTGAATTCGTGGATGTGCTCAATGATGACGATCTTGTTTTTGAGCAGCATGGCGTAAAAGTCATAGTCGATCCAAAAAGCTTGGTTTATTTAAATGGCATTGAGCTAGATTACGTTAAAGAAGGCTTGAATGAAGGCTTTAAATATAACAACCCGAACGTGAAAGAATCTTGTGGTTGTGGTGAAAGTTTCCACGTTTAAGGAATAGAAATGACAAATCCTTTTGCTATTTTTGATTTACCAGTTGCTTTTAATGTTGATCAAGCCCTTTTGTCTGAACGCTATTTAGTGCTTCAAAAGAGCTTGCACCCTGATAATTTTGTTACGGCAGATGCGCAAGAACAACGTATTGCAATGCAAAAGTCGACAGAAGTTAATGATGCATTAAAAACCTTGAAAGACCCGATTCTACGCGCAGAAGCGATTATTGCGTTAAATACGGGAAAAGTACAGGATTTAGAGCAAAAGAGCACACAAGATATGGCATTCCTAATGCAGCAATTAGAATGGCGAGAAGAGCTCGAAAATATTGAGCAAAGCCAGGATGAAAATGCATTAGAATCCTTTGCAAAACGCGTTAAAAAAGAAACAAAAGAAATGTTGACCGCACTTGAAGAACAACTAAATGAGCAACAATGGTCAACTGCTGCACAGCTCTGTGATAAATTACGTTTTCTAAAAAAATTGGCGGATGAAATTAGCCAAGTAGAAGAACGTCTATTTGAATTATAATCTTGAGGGCGTTTAATACGCCCTTTTCGCTATTGATAAATGGGTAATTGCCCTCATACTAATGAAACTCGATTATGCAAACTTTAGAACAACTGACTGATGCCTCAAAATCTGCTTGGGGAACCATTTTCCAATGGATTGAGCATGCTCGTAATCATTGTGATGTGATTAAAAAAGATCAATCTAGTGCAGAACGTGAGCTTTTCACCATGCAAATGCCCACTTCTTCTCCTATGGGGGCGGTTATTTATGAAACCGGTGGTATTTTAATCCATCATGGTTGGTTACGTATATTAGGGTCAGGTAGTTTTAAATTACCACGTGGATTAATGGACTGGAATTTCAGCAAATCCTTTAATCAATCAGGTGATAAACCAAAATATTTGCTCGTTGCAGATGATGTCATTGGTGGTTATTTTGCCTTAAATGGTGGTTCTTTAGGTTCTAATCTCGGTAAGATTTATTATTTTTCGCCAAAAGATTTAACTTGGCATGATTTAAATTTTACCTATACGGATTTCTTGGCTTGGGCATTAAATGGTGACATTGAAGCATTTTACCAAAATCTGTTTTGGCAAAATTGGCAAGAAGATGTAAAACAACTCGATGGTAACCACATGATTGTTTTTACACCAGAGCTTTCAGAAGATAAGACGACTGATATTAATCAGCGTGAACGATGCGAAGTCAACATTGAAACGCATTACAATGCAAGTTTCACCGAACAAGATAAATTTGCACAAGCTTATTCAGTGGCATAGCGAGCCCTTAACGAATTAATTATTAGAGATAAAAAGAGATATGGCATTACTCCAAATTGCAGAGCCAGGACAAACGGCAGCACCCCATCAACATCGTCTTGCGGTAGGGATTGATTTAGGTACAACAAACTCTTTAGTTGCGGCTGTACGTAACGGTCAAGCCACCATTTTAAATGATGAACAAGACAGAAGCCTTGTCCCTTCAGTCGTTTATTATGGTGAAAATGAAAAACTTGTGGGTACTGAAGCATTTGCAAAAGCTGCAATTGATCCTAAAAATACGATTATTTCCGTAAAACGTTTGATTGGACGTAGTCTTGCCGATGTGCAAGCTCGTTATACAAACTTGCCCTATGAGTTTGTGGCAAGTGAAAATGGGTTACCATTATTGGTCACGCATCAAGGCAAAAAAAGCCCAATTGAAGTCTCTGCGGATATTTTATCTCGTTTAAATCATATTGCAGAACAACGCCTTGCAGGTGAGCTTTCTGGTGTGGTGATTACCGTACCCGCTTATTTTGATGATGCTCAACGCCAAAGTACGAAGGATGCAGCACGTCTTGCAGGGTTGAATGTATTACGTTTATTAAATGAACCCACTGCAGCAGCAGTCGCTTATGGCTTAGATAGCGGAAAAGAAGGCGTCATTGCTGTGTATGACTTAGGTGGCGGTACCTTTGATATCTCAATTTTACGTTTATCTAAAGGCGTATTTGAAGTGTTAGCAACAGGTGGGGATACCGCTTTAGGTGGTGATGATTTTGACCATTTAATTGCCGATTGGATTGTTGAGCAAGCAGGTATTCAACCACAAAATGTAAATGAGCAGCGTGAGCTTTTAAGCTTAGCGACTCAGACTAAAATTGCTTTAACGAGTGAGCAAAGTGCGGTCATTTCTTGGCGCGGATTTGAAGGTGAGTTAAGTCGTGAGCAATTCAATGAATTAATCCACTCATTGGTAAAACGCTCTTTATTAACCTGTCGTCGTGCATTGAAAGATGCGCATGTTGAAGCTGAAGACGTACAAGAAGTGGTTATGGTTGGTGGTTCAACTCGCGTGCCTTACGTACGTGAGCAAGTGGGTGAATTCTTTGGTAAAACCCCATTAACCTCTATCGACCCAGATAAAGTAGTTGCCTTAGGTGCGGCAATTCAAGCAGATATTTTAGTGGGTAACAAGAATGACAGTGATATGTTATTACTCGATGTGGTGCCGCTTTCTTTAGGTATTGAAACCATGGGCGGTTTAGTGGAGAAAATCATTCCACGTAACACCACGATTCCAGTGGCTCGCGCGCAAGAATTTACCACCTTTAAAGATGGTCAAACAGCGATGACGGTACATGTGGTACAAGGTGAGCGTGAGTTAGTGGATGATTGCCGCTCTTTAGGTCGTTTTACATTGCGTGGTATTCCGCCAATGGTGGCGGGTGCTGCACATATTCGAGTAACTTATCAAGTGGATGCAGATGGCTTATTAAGTGTGACCGCCATGGAAAAATCCACTAAAGTCCAAGCATCGATTCAAATTAAGCCTTCTTATGGTTTAACGGATGAAGAAGTAACGGCAATGATTAAAGCTTCTTTTGATAATGCACAAGATGATATGCAAGCCCGTGAATTAGCTGAGCAGCGCGTTGAGGCTGATCGTGTGATTGAAAGCGTGATTGTAGCATTACAACAAGATGGGGCTGACTTATTAACCGAAGCCGAATTCCACCAAATTGAAAATGCATTGAAACAACTAATGGATGTAAAAGAAGGCGCAGATCGTCATGCTATCGTTCAGGGAATCAAAGCCCTTGATGTCGCGACTCAAGAATTTGCGGCAAGACGAATGAATAAATCCATTAATCAAGCGCTTACAGGTAAATCTGTATCTGACATTGAGCAATAAAGTGCGGTTATAAATTAACGAGTTTTTTATATTGAGGAAAGTAATATGCCAAAAGTGATTTTTTTACCGAATGAAGAATTCTGCCCAGAGGGTATGGTGGTTGATGCAGCAGCAGGCGACAACTTATTAGAAGTGGCACATAATGCGGGCGTTGAAATTCACCACGCTTGCGATGGTTCTTGTGCTTGTACAACATGCCATGTAGTTATTCGTGAAGGGTTTGATTCATTAAATGAAGCCAGCGATCAAGAAGAAGATATGCTAGATAAAGCATGGGGCTTAGAAATGGATAGCCGCCTTTCTTGCCAATGTGTCGTGGGTGATGAAGATTTAGTGGTGGAAATCCCTAAATATAATATTAACCATGCAAATGAGGCAGCTCACTAATGAAATGGACTGATGCCCAACTCATCGCAGAAGAGCTGTATGATCGTAATCCAGATTTAGATCCTAAAACAGTACGTTTCACGGATTTGCATAAGTGGATTTGTGAACTAGACGATTTTGATGATGATCCAATGAAATCTAACGAGAGTATTCTCGAAGCAATTTTGTTGAAATGGTTAAATGAATACGAATAAGCCTGATTACACAGGCTTATTATCTTTTTAATTAGTTAACCTGATAGTTTTTGTATATAAAGTTGGTAAACTGGCAACATTTGTAAAACATGGAGTTTTTGCTGATAGATATTGACATAAGCATCAACAGCAGGTTTTACTAAGTGGTAGTAGTTTTGTTTTCCATTTTCTTCTGGACTCCATAAATAGTCATCAAAAGCAATAATACCATTATTTTTTACTAATTTATGGGCCAAAATAGCATCAAATAGTACATCTGGGGCTTCATGAGAACCATCTACATAGATAAAATCAAATTTTCCAGCTTCGCCTTTTGCTAATAGTTCAATCATTTTAGTATGGGAATATCCTTTATGTTTGATAATGTTAAGGGATTTTCCGCATTGTTTGGCATAAATCATTAATGTTTGAATATTCTCATTGAAAGATTGCTCAACAGAACCCATATCCCACTTTCCTTGGTGCTCTAATCCACCTTCCCAAGAATCAATACAATGAATCTCTATTTCATTATGGTATTTAAGCATTTCCTCAGTAAAAAAATGAGTTGAACGCCCTTCAAATGAACCAATTTCTAAGATTCGTTGAGGTGTAAATTGTTCAAAAATATAGGATAGAGAAGGGATATTGTGAGTAAACCAGTCAGTACTGAAATTGACAGTTAAATTATCTTTATTTACGTTGTTTGACATTTTAAATCCTTAGATTATATTAAATATAAACCGCACTTTATTACTAAAGTGCGGTTATTTTTATCGTTGTTTTTAATTATTTTTTCTTCGCGTATTTTAAGGAGTCGATAGCAACCGCGAGGATAATAATACTACCTTTAATGATATATTGCCAGTAAGGGTTTACACCGATGTAAGTTAAACCGTAGTTAATAACGGTGAAGATGATAACACCAGTGATTACGCCGATAACAGTACCCACACCACCGGCGAAAGATACACCACCTACTACGCAGGCAGCAATCGCATCTAATTCATACATGAAACCAAGGTTGTTGGTAGCACTACCGATACGACCTGCTTCTAACATACCACCGAATGCATAGAACATACCAGCAATCATGTAAATCACAACAAGGTTACGCGCTACGTTTACGCCAGATACTTTTGCGGCTTCAGGGTTACCACCGATAGCAAAGATATTTTTACCGAAGCGTGTTTTATTCCACATTACCCAAACTAAGAATGCACAAATTGCCGCATAAATAGTGATGTAGGATAATTTGAAAGAACCAAGTCTGAAGAAGCCTTGTGCGAAGTTAGAGAAAGATTCACTGAAACCTGCAATTGGTGAGCCACCTACGCCATCATAATAAAGTGAGTTGAAACCGTAAACGATGATCATGGTACCCATAGTTGCAATGAACGGGGTTACATTGAGATAAGCGATAACTAAACCATTCACTAAGCCGATTACAGCACCTACCGCACAAACAGTCAGGATAACTACTGGAATAGGAATTTCACCTAAATCTGGGAACACGCGGTTCATGTTTTCCATTGATTGTAAGAGGGTAGCAGAAATAACCGCTGCTAAACCTACTTGGCGACCAGCTGACAAGTCGGTACCTTGAGTGATAAGCAAGCCTGCAACACCAAGGGCGATAATGAGACGGACGGATGATTGAGTTAAAATGTTACTAAAGTTGCGAACATTCAAGAATGTTGGATCTTGTGCGATGATGATGCCAAGTAAAATCAACAACACAAAATAAATCGCATTTTGTTTTAAGAAATCGAATGATTTATTTTTTGGTAAGGCACTCATAATTTGTTCCTTTATGATTTATAAATATTTTGCGGCAAGTTGCAAAATTTCTTCTTGAGACGTTTTTGCCGTTTCAACGATGCCGGCAACACGACCATTACTCATGACCAAAATTCGGTCTGTTACGCCTAATAGTTCCGGCATTTCTGATGAAATCATAATGATGCCTTTATCTTTTTTAGCGAGTTCTTGAATGAGCTGATAAATTTCAAATTTTGCCCCAATATCAATACCACGAGTTGGTTCGTCGAGCATTAAGATATCTGGTTGGGTTAAAAGCCAACGGCCGATAATGACTTTTTGTTGGTTACCACCAGAAAGCGAGCCGATTGTTGTTTTGTGAGAAGGTGTTTTCACGTTCATCGCATCAATCACCCATTGTGTATCGCTCGCCATTTTTTTGTTGCTGAGCAATTTCCATGGGGTGAGGTAAGATTTCATATTTGAAATCAAAGAGTTAAATTCAATACTTAGGTTTGAATAAATCCCGGTTGAACGACGTTCCTCAGTCACCAAAGCAAAACCGTGGTTAATCGCCTCAAGTGCGGTATGATTTTTCACGATTTTTCCGTTGAGTTTGATCGTCCCTTCTTTTAATTCGCGTACACCAAAAATAGCTTCAACAATATCGGTTCGTTTTGCACCAACAAGACCTGCAATACCTAAAATTTCACCTTTGCGTAAATTAAAGGAAACATCTTGAATAGAAGGTTGATTCACCGCAGTTAAATGTTCCACTTCAAGCGTGATTTCTTTTGGTACGTTAGTTTTTTCAGGGAAACGTTGTGTTAATTCACGGCCAACCATCATTGAAACAATTTCTTCCATGGTGGTGCCTTTAACTTCAACGGTATTGATCCATTTACCATCACGAAGAATGGTGATTTCATCACAAATTTTGAAGATTTCATCCATTTTGTGTGAAATATAGATAATGCCACAACCGCGATCTTTTAATTTTTGAATAATTTTGAAAAGATGCTCCACTTCTTTTTCTGAAAGTGAGGATGTTGGCTCATCCATAATTACGATTTTAGCGTTATAAGAGAACGCTTTCGCAATTTCGATCATCTGCATTTGTGAAACGGAAAGTTTGGCCACTTTTTCTTTTGGATCAACATCAATATCCAATTCATCGAAAATCGCTTTGGTATCACGATACATTTTGGCGTGATCCACAAAAGGACCTTTAAGTGGGTAGCGACCCAACCATAAATTATCCATTACACTGGTTTGACGCACCAAGTTAAGTTCTTGGTGAACCATTGAAATCCCATTTTCAAGGGCTTCTTTTGATGTTTTAAAATCAACAGGTTTGCCTAAGAATAAAATTTCACCTTCGTCTTTTGCATAAATTCCGAAGAGGCATTTTAATAATGTAGATTTACCCGCCCCGTTTTCGCCCATCAAGGCGTGAACAGAGTGAGAACGAACTGTTAGATTGGCGTGATCAAGGGCTTTTACACCGGGGAAAGACTTACTGACATCCGTCATTGTCAGTAGTACATCACTGTCTTGGGTTTGAGTTGTCATATCCAACCTCATCAAAAAAGGGGAAAGGGAATTTGGGTTTCCTTTCCCCTAAAATTAAAGAAAAGCAATAGATTTTCTTATTTTAAGAATTCACTTAGGTTATCTTTATCTACACCAACATAAGGGATACGTACCACACGGTTTTCTAATTTCCATTGTGTACCTTCTGTTGCAGCTTTACCGTTAGCAAGGTTTGCAGAAAGTTGAACAACTGCTTTACCTTGGTTAACGCCATCGTTTAACACAGTACCAGCAATTTCGCCTTTCTTAATTAATTGAAGTACTTCTGGTAATGCATCTACACCAAAGATTGGTAATTTTTTACCGTGTGCTTTGGTTGCTTCTAATGCACCTAATGCCATACCGTCATTGTTTGAAATAATCATTTCAATTTCGTTAGCTTTAGAGCTAGATAACCATGCATCCACTTTATCTTTAGCCATTGCTGCATCCCACATACCGGTATCAATAAATAATTGCTCGGTTTGGATACCTTTAGCATTTAATTGCTCAATCACATATTTAGTACGTGCTTCTGCGTCTGGGTGGCCTGGCTCACCTTTTAATAATACATATTGGATTTTACCGTCTTTGTTTAAGTCGAAGGCTGGCATTGCTTTCCATTGTTTCGCAATTAAGTCACCTTGGATTAAACCAGATTCTTTCGGGTCTGTACCAACATAGTAAGCGTGATCGTAGCTACCAATTGCTTTTGCACCTGGATCTTTATTGAAGAAAACAACAGGAATGTCATCTTGTTTAGCTTTCTTGATAACAGTTGAAGCTGCTGCTGGGTCTACTAAGTTAATCGCTAAAGCTTTTACACCTTTAGAAAGCAAACCATCCACTTGGTCATTTTGAATAGATTGTGCATTTTGAGAGTCATTCATTAATAACTCAATGCCGCCAAGCGCTTTCGCTTCTTTATCGATTTCTTTACGCATTAATGACATGAAGTTGTCATCATATTTATAAATGGTAACACCAATGCGGTTATCGGCTGCGAAACCTGAAGTTGCTGAACCTAAACCGATTGCTAAAGCGACTGCACTTAATACTGCTGTTTTTTTCATAAAAACGCTCCTATGTAGAGAAAGAGATTTTATTGTTGATTTTTTATATATCAAATAGAGGAATGTTGCGTACATCTATTGCAACTGAATTCATCATAACGAAATCAAAACTGTTAATCTGTGATCAAACTCACATAAATGAAAACGATTACATAGCAATGTTTAAATTTGTGATCTCCATCACGGTTTTATTGCATTTTCTACGGAAAAACGTCTCACCAATGTTGGATTAAATTGAACAACAGTAGGTGTGACAATAGACGAATCGACTAAACTTAACGCTAGTTTTGCTGCATAATTTGCCATTAAATCAATTGGATATCTAATTGTAGTGAGTTTTGGGATTAAATATCGAGCAATTGGCATATCATCAAATCCCACAATGGAAAATTGTTTCGGGACTTTGATATTGTTTTCATTTAAAACGGAAATTGCCCCCGCTGCCATTGTATCGTTATAGGCCACCACTGCAGTTAAATTGGAGTTGTAGCTCAATAAATCAATCATGGCTTTCTCACCGCCCTCAAAATCAGGCGAATTATGCACAATGGCTTGTTCTACAATGGGGAAGTTATGTGCTTCTAAGGCCTCTAAGTAGCCTTCCTTGCGCTCAGTTTCATCTAAAATACCGTGGTTGGAACCAATATAGGCGATGTGCTTATGGCCATAACGAATCAGTATTTCAGTGGCAAGATAGGTACCTTGGCGGTTATCAAGGCTGACGCAACGATTTTCATAACCTGCAATCACACGGTTAATCACCACCATACCGGGTACATTTTCTAAATAATGCTGTAACTCTTCGTCAGAAAGGGCTTTGGAATGAACGACCAAACAGCTACAACGCTTGCGTAGCAAGGTATCAATGGCTTCACGCTCTTTTTCTGCATGATGGTATCCAATGCCGATCAAAATCGTTTTCTGATGCTCTTCAGCGACTTTATCGACCGATTTAACCAAGATAGCAAAGAACGGATCCGTTACATCGGTAACCACCACGCCAATGGTATCAGTATTTTGTACTGCCAGAGCTTGTGCGTTTGCATTGGGTTGATAATTTAAGACTTCCATTGCACGTTGTACCGAATAACGGGTTTTTTCACTCACAGATGGGGAGCGATTAATCACCCGGGAAACAGTGGCAACCGACACGCAAGCTAATTCAGCAACATCTCGAATTGTAGGCATAACAGGGCTCTCATTCATTTTTTCATAGCAATTATCATAGTAAATTTGAATAAAATTGAAAGCGGTTACTTTCAAAAATGCTACATTCGTCACAAAAAAGTGATTGGATGAGCGGCTTATTTCCTGATTTTGTGATAATGATCACGGTTTATTTTTTTTAATTTGTTATCTTATGAGAAAATTTTTTGTAATCGTTTACATTTTGGAGCAAAAATATGAGCGAAACCGTATTTGAACCGACAGATCATCCACATCGTCGTTATAATCCGTTAATTGATCAATGGGTTTTAATCTCGCCACATCGTGCTAAACGTCCATGGCAGGGGCAACAAGAAAAAGTGAGTGAGGAACAAAAGCCAAGCCACGATCCAAATTGTTATCTTTGCCCGCGTAATAAACGTATCACTGGCGAACCTAATCCGGATTACCATAAACCTTATGTATTCAAAAATGATTTCTCGGCTTTATTAGAAGATACACCCGCGCCAGAGCAATCAGCCGATCCTCTTTTCCAAATGAGCCAAGCTCGTGGTGAAAGCCGTGTTATTTGTTTTTCACCAGATCACAGCAAAACCTTGCCATTATTGACCGCACTTGAAATTGAAGAAGTAATTAAAGTGTGGCAAGAGCAATTGCGTGAACTGGGTCAAAAATATCAGTGGGTACAGATTTTCGAAAATAAAGGCGCGGCAATGGGATGTTCCAATCCCCATCCGCACGGACAAATTTGGGCAAACAGCTTTTTACCGAATGAAGTCGCGCGTGAAGATGTTGCTCAACGAAATTATTATGAAAAACACGGCTCTGTACTTTTAGTGGATTACGTTCAAAAAGAATTAGAGAAAAAAGAACGTATTGTGGTGGAAACCGAGCATTGGGTTGCGGTGGTGCCTTATTGGGCGGTGTGGCCGTTTGAAACCCTGTTATTGCCAAAAGTGCATGTAAAACGCTTAACAGAATTAACCGAGGCTCAAGCTAAAGATCTTGCCGTGATATTGAAAAAACTGGCAACAAAATACGATAACTTATTTGAAACGTCTTTCCCTTATTCGATGGGCTTCCATGCAGCACCATTTAATGGTGAAGATAACGAACATTGGCAGCTTCATGCACATTTTTATCCACCGTTGTTGCGTTCTGCTACGGTTCGCAAATTTATGGTGGGCTATGAAATGCTAGGTGAAAGCCAACGTGACCTCACCGCTGAACAAGCAGCAGAAAGATTACGTGCGTTAAGCGAAGTACATTACAAAGAACGTTAAGAAATCCTTTCCCTCTTGAGTTAAGAGGGAGTGTGAAAGATAAAGGAAAATAATATGACTCCAGTCCAAAAATCCCAACACATTTTTACTCAAAAATATAATAAGCAACCTGAACTGACCGTGTATGCACCAGGTCGTGTGAATATTATCGGTGAACATACCGACTACAATGATGGCTTTGTAATGCCTTGTGCGATCAATTATGGTACAGCCATTGCGGGATCAAAACGTACTGATCATATTTGGAATGTTTATGCAGCAGATCTTGATCTTGAGGATACCTTTTCTCTTGATGAAGATTTCCCTCAAAGTGAGCAAAAATGGGCGAATTATGTGCGTGGTGTGGTGAAATTTATTCAAGAACGTTGTCCACAATTTAAACAGGGTGCTGATTTGGTCATTTCAGGAAATGTGCCACATTCTTCTGGTTTGAGTTCTTCTGCTGCTCTTGAAGTAGCGACGGGTAAGTTCTGCCAACAACTCAGTGATTTACCTTTAACACATACAGAGATTGCTTTAATTGGTCAAAAAGCTGAAAACAAATTTGTAGGTGCAAATTGCGGGAACATGGATCAATTAATTTCCGCTTTAGGACAAAAAGATCATCTCTTAATGATTGATTGCCGTAGCTTAAAAACACAGCCAACACCTGTGCCGAAAGATGTTGCTGTTATTATTGTGAACTCAAATGTACCCCATGATTTGGTGACGGGTGAATACAATACACGCCGTTGGCAATGTGAAAAAGCGGCAGAATTCTTTGATGTGAAAGCGTTGCGTGATGTGTCAGTAGAAGAATTCCAAAAAAGAGAAGCAGAATTGACCGCACTTAATTCTTTAGTGGCGAAACGTGCACGCCATGTGGTGACTGAAAATCAACGTGTGCTTGATGCGGTTGAAGCGTTAAAACATAACGATTTAACAAAATTAGGCGAGTTAATGGGGCAATCTCACGAGTCCATGCGTGACGATTTTGAGATTACCGTACCGCAAATCGATTATCTTGTTGAACTTGCTCAATTAGTGATTGGTAAAACCGGTGGTGCGAGAATGACAGGCGGTGGTTTTGGTGGCTGCATTGTTGCCCTTGCACCTCATGATAAAGTTGAAGAAGTGCGTAAAATTATTGCCGATAATTATGAGAAACAAACGGGTTTAAAAGAAGATTTCTACGTTTGCACAGCCTCACAAGGAGTGAGTCTATGCTAGAAAAAACGGCGTTCAATGCACCAGATGGACAGCCTTATCAACTTGTTCAACTCACCAATTCAAATGGCATGATGGTGCAATTTATGGATTGGGGAGCCACTTGGCTTTCTTGTAAAGTCCCGGTGAATGGTGAGTTGCGAGAAGTGTTACTCGGCTGCAAAGTGGAAGATTATCCTCATCAAACTGCTTATTTTGGCGCAAGCGTAGGACGCTATGCGAACCGTATTGCTAACGCCCAATTTGAATTAGGTGAGCAAACAATCCAGCTGGTTGCGAATCAAGGCAATCATCAATTACATGGTGGTAAAGAAGGTTTTGATAAACGTCGTTGGAAAGTGGAAGAGTGCGGTCAGAATTTTGTGCGTTTTTCCCTTGTGTCTCCCGATGGTGATCAAGGTTTTGAAGGTAATGTACAAGTCAATGTGATTTATACATTAACCGATGAAAATAGCGTAAAAATTGAATATGAAGCAGAAAGCTATAAAGATACCGCACTTAACTTAACGAACCACGCTTATTTCAATTTGGAAAATGCTGAGCAGGGTAGTGATGTGAGAAATCATACATTACGCCTCAATGCGGATTTCTATTTACCGGTTGATGGCGAAGGCATCCCAAATTCACCACTTAAGCATGTGGTGAATACCAGCTTTGATTTTCGTGTTGCAAAACCAATTGCACAAGATTTTCAGCAAGGCGATCAAGTGGTGACAAAAGGTTACGATCATTCTTTTATCGTCAATAAAGCATGGCAAAAGCCTTGTGTATTATTGACTTCCCCTAATGAAGATTTAAGCCTTGAAGTGCTCACATCCCAAGCAGCATTACAGGTATATACAGGAAACTATCTTGCCGGCACTCCAACTCGTGAAGGTAGCACCTATCAAGATTTCAGTGGCATCGCACTTGAAACTCAATGCCTTCCCGATACCCCTAACCACCCAGAATGGCAAAATTATGGCGGTATTCAAAAAGCAGGTGAGCGGTATTACCAGTGGACAGAGTTTAGGTTTAAGTTAAATAGTTAACCTATTTTATAATCTTATTAGATATAAATGATATAGTTCAACTTAACCAAGGTTTCAATAATATTATGAAAAAATTAATCTTATTTATAGCGATTCTTTTATCTGGATGTTCGGCTCATGATATTGCGTTGTCAATAGATAATGCTAGAGCCAAGTTGAGAACAGCAACCTCAGGCCTTAACCAAATTAACTATGGTTCTAAAGGGGTAATTTCTGATTCAGTTAAAAAAATATGTGCTTCTGATAAAGAGAATTATGTCACAGGTTTAATTACAGTTGAGGGCGTGCCAGTTCAATTTAATTCTCCAGAGTTCCTATTAATTACTCGTTATTACGGTGTTTTGCCTGGTGATTATATGGAAACAATCGAATATCAAAAAAGAGCATTTCTTTTAACGAAAGTTGAGGAAAATATTTATATTTTTAGTGATATAGGAAAAGAGCATGGATCTTACTATTATGAGTGGGCGAAAGAAAGAATAGAGAAACATCAGAAGGTTGAAATGCAAGGGATAATAAGTGACGTGTATCATAGAGATAAAGGTTGTCTTTTAATTCTTTCAGATATAGCTATTACGAAGGATTGATGAATATAGCTTATTTTCTAAAGTTTTGTGGTTATTTGTTTAAGAGCGGTTAAAAATTACCAAGTTTTTAACCGCACTTTATTTTCAGCCATTTAGCTTAAGTTTTTTGCGATTTTTGTCAAAATATGCTACTTTTTACACAGTCAATCCGACAGTAACACATTTAATTTTATGAACGAAGAACATTCGAGTAATCAAACTGAAACAACTAAAAAATCTTTCTTCCAATCACTTATTGGTCGTTTTTTCCAAGGTGAGTTGAAAAACCGTGAAGAACTCGTCGAAGTGATTCGCGATTCAGAACAAAACGATTTAATCGATCAAAACACTCGTGAGATGATTGAAGGGGTAATGGAAATTGCAGAGCTTCGTGTGCGCGATATCATGATTCCACGCTCGCAAATTGTATTTATTGAATCGAATCAAGATCTCGATGCCTGCTTGAATACCATTATTGAATCGGCCCACTCTCGTTTTCCTGTGATTGCAGATACGGATGACCGCGATAATATTGAAGGTATTTTGCACGCAAAAGATTTGCTTAAGTTTTTACGTGAAGATGCGGAAGAGTTCGAACTTTCCAAGTTGTTACGTCCAGTTGTGATTGTGCCGGAAAGTAAACGTGTCGATCGTATGCTAAAAGATTTTCGCTCTGAGCGTTTCCATATGGCGATTGTGGTGGATGAGTTTGGTGCGGTATCAGGTTTGGTGACTATCGAAGATATTCTCGAACAAATTGTCGGTGATATTGAAGACGAATTTGATGAGGAAGATGTCGCAGATATTCGTCAGCTTTCTCGCCACACTTATGCCGTGCGTGCACTAACGGATATTGATGATTTTAATGCACAATTTAATACGCATTTTGATGATGAAGAAGTGGATACCATTGGTGGTTTAATCATGCAAGCCTTTGGGTATTTGCCTAAGCGTGGTGAAGAAATCACCTTAGAAAATATTCAATTTAAAGTGACTTCTGCCGATAGTCGCCGTTTAATTCAGGTACGTGTAACCGTGCCAGATGAGCATTTGACGGATATGGAAGGCGTGGAAGAGCAAGCTTGAGTAAGTTACTCAGTTTGACCGTATTCTTAGCCCCCTCTTTGCTAAAGAGGGGGAATGTTTTTTTGTAGTATGGATAAAATGAATAAATTAGTCGTTTATCTTATAGCCCTGATTTCTGGCGTAATTGGCGTATTTGCCTTTTCTCCGTTTGATTATTGGGGATTAGCTTATGTATCGTTGGGCGGATTGCTTTTTGTGGCGAAAAATGCCAAAAAATCAACCGCACTTTTGGCCACTTTTTTGTGGTCGATGGGCTTTTTCTGTTTTGGTGTAAGTTGGTTAAATGTCAGCATTCATCAATTTGGTGGCGCTTCCCTTGGCGTGAGCTATCTCTTGGTGGGCTTACTTTCGGCCTACCTTGCACTTTATCCAATGCTTTTCACTTATTTAGTGCAGCGTTTTCAGGTACAAAGTGCGGTCATTTTTGCCGCGATTTGGACATTGACTGAATTCTTGCGTGGATGGGTGTTTACCGGTTTTCCTTGGTTACAATTTGGTTATACCCAAATCGACAGTCCATTTTTCGGCATCGCGCCGATCTTTGGTGTCACGGGGCTAACATTTTTTACCGTTTGGGCTAGTGCGGTCATTTTTAATCTTGTTTTTTCACTATCGAAAAAACAATGGAATTTAGTCGGTGTGAATGCATTGCTATTATTGGTTGTGGGTGGATTAAGTGCTTATGCAGGTAAGGTGAATTTTGTTCAACCAAAAGGAGATAAAGGATTAACCGTCACCCTTGCACAAGGTAATATTGAGCAAAATTTAAAATGGGATCCTGAATATCTTTATACCACTGTAGACATCTATCAAAAACAAATTTTGGCGCATTTAGGCACGTCTGATTTGATTATTTTACCTGAGTCGGCATTGCCAACTTTGGAAAATACTATTACACCATTTTTTGAAGCTTTAGATAAAGTTGCAAAAGAGAAAAACACGGAAGTGATGATTGGTACCGTATATCGTGATGAACAAAGCGGTAAATTATTAAATTCCATTGTGACGGCAGGGAATCTTGATTTCCCTTATGAATTAACAACAAAAAATCGTTACAGCAAACATCATCTCGTACCATTTGGTGAATATGTGCCGTTAGAAAGTTTGTTACGTCCACTTAATTCCGTATTTAATTTGCCAATGTCAGCGTTCCAAAGTGGCGATGCGGTACAGCCATCTTTTATGGCAAAACAACATGCTTTTGCGCCAGCGATTTGTTATGAAATTATTTTTGGTGAGCAACTTCGTGAAAATCTGAAAAAAGAAACAGATTATTTGCTGACTATTTCTAATGATGCATGGTTTGGTGATAGTATTGGCCCTTGGCAGCATTTACAAATGGCTAGAATGCGCGCGCTCGAATTAGGTAAACCATTAATTCGTGCAACGAATACAGGGATTTCAGTGTTTATTGATGCAAAGGGTAATATTGAAGCCCAAGCACCTCAATTTGAGGAAACAACGCTGACCCATAAAATGGTGCCAACAGAAGGCAAAACGCCTTATGCAGCATTAGGTAATTTACCTATTTATGTGTTGTCATTGATTTTTGTGTTATTACGTGGCTTCACGACGTTATTAAAACGCCGCTTGAACCTTTCACAAAAATAGCAGTCAAAACGACCGCACTTTTTTAACGTGAGGGAAAAATAAATTTCTTCTTATAAAACCAATGAGATTTTAATGAATAAAAATCTAATCGAAGTCAAAAACCTGACCTTCAAACGAGGTGAGCGTGTGATTTACGATAACCTGAATTTAAAAGTCCAACAGGGCAAAATTACGGCCATTATGGGGCCATCAGGGATCGGGAAAACCACGCTACTAAAATTAATCGGTGGTCAGTTGCATCCTGAGCAAGGTGAGATTTTGTTTGATGAACAAGATATTTGTCGTCTTTCAAATCGAGAGCTTTATGAAGTGCGTAAACGCATGGGAATGTTATTCCAATCAGGTGCATTATTTACGGATATTTCAACGTTTGATAACGTGGCATTTCCGATTCGCGAGCATACGCGTTTGCCAGAAAGTCTAATTCGTCAAATTGTGTTGATGAAATTAGAAGCGGTGGGCTTACGTGGCGCGGCAGATTTAATGCCTTCTGAGCTTTCAGGGGGGATGGCGCGTCGTGCAGCATTGGCTCGAGCAATTGCACTTGATCCTGATTTAATTATGTTTGATGAGCCGTTTACAGGGCAAGATCCAATCAGCATGGGCGTAATCGTGAGCTTAATTAAACGCTTAAATGAAGCGCTGAACTTAACGTCTATCGTGGTTTCTCATGATGTGAATGAAATATTAAGTATTGCAGATTATGCCTATATTATTGCGGATAAGCATGTGATCGCTGAAGGAACATCAGAACAACTGCTTGCTAGCCAAGATCCTCAAGTAGTGCAGTTCTTAAAAGGCGAAGCGGATGGACCGGTGAGATTCCATTATCCAGCAAAAGATTATGTGGAGGAATTATTTAAATGATCGTTGATATGATTTCTTCACTTGGACGAAGCGTAATCAAGTTTTTCCGTGCATTAGGCCGATCAGGCTTTATGTTGTTCGGTGCGTTAGTCGGTAAGCCACAAATTCGTCAACATTTTCCTTTATTAGTGAAGCAGTTATACGCATTAGGTGTACAGTCTTTATTAATTATCCTGCTTTCAGGTTTATTTATTGGGATGGTGTTAGGCTTACAAGGCTATGTAGTCTTGGTAGATTTTTCTGCAGAAACCAGCCTTGGACAACTTGTGGCACTGTCTTTATTACGTGAATTAGGCCCAGTAGTGACCGCACTTTTATTTGCGGGTCGTGCAGGTTCAGCGTTAACAGCTGAAATTGGCTTAATGAAAGCCACAGAACAACTTTCCAGCCTTGAAATGATGGCAGTCGATCCACTACGTCGTGTGATTGCACCGCGTTTTTGGGCGGGCGTGATTGCGATGCCAATTCTTGCGATTCTCTTTACCGCGATTGGTATTTGGGGTGGCTCGCTTGTTGGTGTGGATTGGAAAGGTGTCGATGCAGGTAGCTTCTGGTCAGTGATGCAAAATGCAGTGAGCTGGAGCTATGACATTCTAAACGGATTTATTAAAAGCGTATTTTTCGCCATTGCGGTGGTGTGGATTGCGTTATTCAATGGTTATGATTGTATTCCAACATCTGAAGGTATCAGTCAAGCCACAACCAGAACGGTTGTCCACGCATCACTTGTGGTACTTGGGCTCGATTTCATCTTAACTGCCATTATGTTTGGGGCAGGCTAATAGGGTATTTTTATGCGACAAACAATTAAATATGAATTTTGGGTAGGCTTATTTTTACTACTCGGTATCGCTGCGTTAGTATTTCTAGGCTTACGCGTAGCAAATGTACAAGGTTTTGGTGAAACAAAATCTTACACAGTGACTGCAACTTTTGACAATATTGGTGGACTAAAAGTCCGTGCACCACTTAAACTTGGTGGGGTAGTCATTGGTCGCGTGTCTGATATTACATTAGACGAAAAATCTTACTTGCCAAAAGTCAGTATTGCGATTAATGAAGAATATAAAGAAATTCCGGAAAACAGTTCGTTATCGATCAAAACATCGGGATTATTGGGCGAACAATATATCGCCTTAAGTATGGGCTTTGATGATGGTGAAACCGCAATGTTAAAAAACGGTAGCCAAATTCAAGACACTAAATCCGCAATGGTATTGGAAGATTTAATCGGCCAGTTCCTTTACGGTGATAAAAAATCAGACGGTAATGCTGACAAAGCAGAATCAGATGTAAAATAATAATCTTTATTTAGGAGATTTATGATGAAATTTACTCAGTTAAAAAAATGGTTTAGCGTAATGGCATTTGCAGTGACTGCACTTTTTGTGACTCAAACTGTACGTGCAGAAACAAGCCCTTATGTGTTGATGCAACAAGCATCAGATAAGTTATTTGCCGATATCAAAAACAATCAGGCAAAAATTAAAAAGGATCCAAACTATTTACGTACCATCGTGCGTAATGATTTATTACCTTACGTGCAAGTAAACTATGCAGGTTCTTTGGTGTTAGGTTCACACTTTAAATCAACCACACCAGAACAACGTGAAAAATTCTTTAAAGCATTTAGCGATTTTATCGAACAAGCTTACGCGCAAGTGTTAACCGCTTATACCGATCAAAATATTCAAATTGAACCGGCTAAAGAAGTAGGCGACAAAAACCTTGTAAGCATTCGTGTCAACATCATGCAAAATGGTGGACAAGCGCCAATCAAATTAGATTTTAAATGGCGTAAAAACAGTAAAACTGGCGAATGGCAAGCTTATGACATGGTTGCTGAAGGCGTGAGCATGGTTGTCACCAAACAAAATGAATGGAGCGGTATCTTACGTCAACAAGGTATTGAAGCATTAACTGCTCAAATTCAAAAATCTGCTGCAGCACCAGTGACATTGAGCAAATAAGCGAATGACTGCGTTAAAGTGGGATTTAATCCAAAATAATGATAAGATAGCTCTCCAATTATCGGGGGAGCTATCCCGCAACACGTTGTTACCATTATGGCAACAACGTGCTTCTTTTTTATCAGAAAAGCAAAACAATCAAAGTCTCATTGAATTTGATTTAACTGAAATCAATCGAATTGATTCTGCTGGTTTTGCATTATTGTGTGATTTTCTACACGATTGTGAGCAGTTACCAAATAAAAAAGTGCGGTTGATAAACCCTCCAGAACAGTTATTAACCCTTGCTGATTTAGTGAATTTATCTCATTGGATTAGCACTTTTATCGACCATAATTAAAACGGAAATCCGGATGGAACTGCAAGAAATTGAACGTATTTTAAAAGAAAGCCTGAATGTAGATGAGGTTTATGCTCAAGGTGAAAATGCTCACTTTGGTGTGATTGTAGTGAGTGACGAAATCTCAGCACTTTCCAAATTAAAACAGCAACAAACTATTTACGCGCCATTAATGCCTTACTTTCAAACTGGCGAAATTCACGCTTTAACTATTAAAACCTATACCACTGCAAAGTGGAAAATGGATCGTCTATTACATCAAGCAAGCTAGGATTTTCTATGGAAAAATTTCGTGTTTATGGCGGGCAATCTCGCTTAAGTGGTACTGTAACCATCTCAGGTGCAAAAAATGCTGCACTTCCTATTCTTTTTGCTGCAATTTTGGCAACTGAGCCGGTTAAATTAACAAACGTACCAGAACTAAAAGATATTGATACAACCTTAAAAATCTTACGTAAACTTGGCGTTGTAGCTGAGCGTGATGCTGAAGGTGCAGTATTATTAGATTGTTCTAAAATTGATCACTTCGTTGCACCATATGAATTAGTAAAAACCATGCGTGCCTCTATTTGGGCATTAGCACCGTTGGTGGCTCGTTTTAATCAAGGCCAAGTTTCTTTACCAGGCGGTTGTTCTATCGGTGCACGTCCGGTTGATCTTCACATTAGTGGCTTAGAAAAACTCGGTGCAACGATTGAGCTGGATGAAGGTTATGTAAAAGCGGTTGTTGCAGATCGTCTTGTAGGTACGCGTATTGTGATGGAAAAAGTGAGCGTGGGCGCAACCTTATCCATTATGATGGCTGCGACACTTGCGAAAGGTACTACAACGATTGAAAATGCAGCGCGCGAGCCAGAAATTGTTGATACAGCAGATTTCCTCAATAAAATGGGCGCTAAAATTACAGGTGCCGGTACTGATCACATTGTCGTTGAAGGTGTTGACTGCTTAACAGGCTGCGAGCACAACATTGTGCCAGATCGTATTGAAACCGGTACATTCTTAATTGCGGGTGCCATTTCTGGTGGTCGAGTAGTATGTAAAAATACCAAAGCGGATACCATGGATGCGGTGATTGATAAACTTCGTGAAGCAGGTGCAGAAGTTGAAGTTACAGAAGATAGCATTACATTGGATATGCATGGTAATCGTCCGAAAGCCGTCAATATTCGTACTGCACCACACCCAGGCTTCCCAACAGATATGCAAGCGCAGTTCACCTTGTTAAATATGGTGGCAGAAGGCACCAGTATCATTACTGAAACCATCTTTGAAAACCGCTTTATGCACATTCCAGAATTAATTCGTATGGGTGGTAAAGCTGAAATTGAAGGTAACACCGCAGTTTGCCATGGTGTTGAGCATCTTTCTGGTGCAGAAGTGATGGCGACAGATTTACGCGCATCAATCAGTCTTGTATTAGCAGGGTGTATCGCAAGTGGTGAAACTATCGTAGATCGTATTTATCACATCGATCGTGGTTATGAGCACGTTGAAGATAAACTTCGTTGCTTAGGAGCGAAGATTGAACGTTTCTCTGAAAAGAGCGAAGAAGTTTAATTAAATCCAGATAAAAAAGAGCGGTCAATTTTGACCGCTTTTTTATTTTCTATTCATTATTTTTTCGAATAATCTCTCACCCCAAAAATGGCCGTACCAATGCGTACCATGGTTGAACCGCATTTAATGGCACTTTGCATGTCATCGGTCATCCCCATTGAAAGCGTATCAATTTGCTGATGAGGCAAAGCGGCTTTAAGTTGTTCAAATAATTGTTCCATCAGGCTAAAAGCCGCTTCTTGTTCAGCAACATTATCTGTTGGTGCAGGGATCGCCATCAAGCCACGTAAACGTAAGTGCGGTAGATTTTCGATGTGTTTTGCAAGATCAAGCATTTCGCTTGGTTGAATACCTGATTTACTGGCTTCATCACTGATATTAATTTGAATTAAAACGTTCAAAGGCACTTTATTGGCAGGGCGTTGTTCATTTAAACGATCGGCAATTTTTGCACGTTCTAGCGTTTGCATCCAATCGAAATGTTCAGCTACAAGACGGGTTTTATTAGATTGCAATGGGCCAATAAAATGCCATTCAAGTTGAATATTCTGTGCTTCAAAATACTGAATTTTATCGACACCTTCTTGAACATAGTTCTCCCCAAATGCTTTTTGTCCGGCTTGGTAGGCTTCTAAAATCGCTTCATTGGGTTTCGTTTTAGAAACCGCTAATAACGTGACCGCACTTTCAGGACGATGTGCAAGTTGAGTGGATGTTTGGATTTGTTGATGAATGGTTTCGAGTGCTTGTTGAATTGTCATCATTTTCTTCCTGACCAATGTAAAACTCGTTTTATTCTATACCAAAGTAATGATTTTTAGAAAAAAATCTTCATTTTTTCGATTTTATGTTTGACAAGCTCGCGCTTTTTCGGTATTTCTAAACACATCTTTTTTTCAAGGTAAAAATACAATGAAAAATAACCGCACTTTCACTATTACCACCATTATTATGACCATTACGACAATTAATGGGGCGGGTTAGTGCGTAGCAAACAGGATCAGGAAAACCCGCATTCAGTCTAGTGCGGGTTTTTTAATATTTAAAAATCACAACATCTGAGGATATTATCATGCGCGTATTAAAATTTGGTGGCACTTCATTAGCCAACCCTGAGCGTTTCTCGCAAGCAGCTCAATTAATCGAAAAAGCTCATTTAGAAGAACAAGCAGCCGGTGTTTTATCCGCTCCTGCTAAAATTACTAATCATCTTGTCGCCCTCTCTGAAAAAGCCGCATTAAACCAACCAACCGATACCCACTTTAACGAAGCCATTGAAATTTTCTATAACATCATTAATGGTTTGCACGCTGAAAATAATAAATTTGATCTTGCGGGTACCAAAGCCCTCATTGATGCAGAATTTGCCCAAATTAAAGGTTTATTAGAAGAAATCCGCCAAGCAGGCAAAGTAGAAGATAAGGTTAAAGCAACCATTGACTGCCGTGGTGAAAAATTATCGATTGCCATGATGAAAGCGTGGTTTGAAGCTCGTGGATACAATGTTCACATTGTTGATCCAGTTAAACAATTATTAGCGCAGGGCGGTTACTTAGAATCTTCAGTTGATATTGAAGAATCTATAAAACGCGTTGATGCGAAAAGTATCGGAAAGGATAAAGTTGTCTTAATGGCAGGTTTTACCGCTTGTAATGACAAAGGCGAATTAGTGTTATTAGGTCGTAACGGTTCTGATTATTCAGCAGCTTGTTTAGCCGCTTGTTTAGATGCGTCTGTTTGTGAAATTTGGACTGATGTGGATGGCGTTTATACTTGTGACCCACGTTTAGTACCAGATGCACGTTTATTACCAAGCCTTTCTTATCGTGAAGCAATGGAGCTTTCTTATTTTGGTGCGAAAGTGATCCATCCGCGTACAATTGGTCCATTATTACCAAAACAAATTCCATGTGTAATTAAAAATACGGGTAATTCATCTGCGCCAGGTTCTGTAATTGATGGCCATGTAAAATCTGAAGAGTTACAGGTGAAAGGAATTACTAACCTTGATAACGTGGCGATGTTTAACGTTTCAGGACCAGGTATGCAAGGTATGGTGGGAATGGCCGCTCGTGTCTTCTCTGCCATGTCGAAAGCAGGGATTTCGGTCATTTTAATCACGCAGTCTTCTTCTGAATACAGCATCAGTTTCTGCGTACCAGTGAAATCAGCAGATGCAGCGAAAGCGATTTTAGAACAAGAATTTGCTGCAGAATTAAAAGCCCATGAATTAGAACCGATTGAAGTTGCAAAAGATCTTTCTATTATCTCTGTTGTGGGCGATGGCATGAAACAAGCTAAAGGTATTGCGGCTCGTTTCTTCTCTGCATTGGCTCAAGCGAATATCAGCCTAGTAGCAATTGCACAAGGTTCTTCTGAGCGTTCAATTTCAGCGGTAGTGGCGCAAAATAAAGCGATTGAAGCTGTGAAAGCGACTCACCAAGCCCTTTTTAATAATAAAAAGGTCGTCGATATGTTTTTAGTCGGCGTCGGTGGTGTCGGCGGTGAATTGATTGAACAAATCAAACAACAAAAAGAGTACCTTGCAAAGAAGGATATTGAAATCCGTGTTTGTGCCTTAGCGAATTCAACCAAAATGCTTTTAAACGAAAATGGATTGAATTTAGATAATTGGAAAGCCGATCTTGAAAATGCAACCCAACCTTCTGATTTCGATGTGTTGTTATCTTTCATTAAATTGCATCACGTGGTGAACCCAGTCTTTGTCGATTGTACAACGGCTGAATCGGTTGCAGGACTTTATGCACGTGCATTAAAAGAAGGCTTCCATGTGGTAACACCAAACAAAAAAGCGAATACCCGTGAATTAGCCTATTACCACGAATTACGTCGCAATGCACAAGCGAGCCAACATAAATTCCTATACGAAACTAACGTAGGGGCAGGCTTACCGGTTATCGAAAACTTACAAAACTTATTGGCAGCGGGTGATGAACTTGAGTATTTTGAAGGCATTTTATCGGGCTCACTTTCATTTATCTTCGGTAAATTAGAAGAAGGACTTTCTCTTTCAGAAGTGACCGCACTTGCACGAGAAAAAGGCTTTACAGAACCTGATCCTCGTGATGATTTATCGGGGCAAGATGTGGCACGTAAATTACTGATTTTAGCGCGTGAAGCGGGGCTAGAACTTGAGCTTTCCGATGTGGAAGTGGAAGGCGTGTTACCGAAAGGCTTCTCTGAAGGCAAATCAGCTGATGAATTTATGGCGATGTTGCCACAATTAGATGCGGAATTTAAAGCACGCGTTGAAACCGCGAAAGCGGAAGGCAAAGTATTGCGCTATGTAGGCCAAATTAAAGATGGCCACTGCAAAGTATCAATTATCGCTGTGGATCAAAATAATCCATTGTATAAGGTAAAAGATGGTGAAAACGCCCTTGCGTTCTACACTCGTTATTATCAACCAATTCCGTTGCTATTACGTGGTTACGGTGCGGGTAATGCCGTGACTGCAGCAGGTATCTTTGCGGATATTTTAAGAACATTACATCACTAAAAAGGACATAATATGTTAAGAATTTATGCTCCCGCATCGAGTGCAAATATTAGTGTAGGGTTTGACACATTAGGCGCAGCCATTTCACCAATTGATGGTTCATTATTAGGTGATGTCGTACAGATTGAGTCTATTCCAAGTGGTTTTGAGCTCGAAAGTGCGGGCTATTTTGTGCGTAAATTGCCAAAAGAGCCACAAAAAAATATCGTGTATCAGGCCTATGTACTGTTTAGTGAGCAATTAAAATTACGCAATGTGAGAGTCAAACCATTGCGTTTGATCCTTGAGAAAAATATGCCGATTGGTTCGGGATTAGGCTCAAGTGCGTGCTCAATCGTAGCTGCATTGGTGGCATTAAATAAATTCCACGATGAACCATTCTCAAAAATGGAATTGTTAGAAATGATGGGGGAGCTAGAAGGTCGTATTTCAGGTTCGATCCATTATGATAATGTGGCACCTTGTTACTTAGGCGGTGTGCAATTTATGGTACAATCCCTCGGTAACATTTGCCAAAAACTGCCATTTTTTGATAATTGGTATTGGGTCTTAGCTTATCCAGGCATTGAGGTTTCAACCGCTGAAGCGCGCGCAATTTTACCGAAAAGCTACACACGTCAAGATGTGATCTCTCATGGTCGTCATTTAGGTGGCTTTGTGCATGCATGTCACACTCATCAAGAAAACCTGGCCGCGATGATGATGAAAGATGTGATTGCGGAACCTTATCGTGAAGCTTTATTACCAAATTTCGCAGAAGTGAAACAAGCTACTCGTGATTTAGGCGCATTAGCAACGGGGATTTCAGGCTCTGGCCCAACGATTTTCTCCATCGCACCTGATTTACAAATCGCAACAAAACTGGCGACTTATTTAGAAAATCATTATTTACAAAATAATGAAGGTTTTGTGCACGTTTGTAAGGTCGATAACGACGGTGCGCGCGAGTTAGGTTAAACAATAAATCGCCTTTATCCCCTCTTTTATAAGAGGGGAATAACATTTTATTAAAACTCTATAATTAACGGATATACAATGAATTTGTACAATATCAAACACCCTGAAGAACAAGTGAATTTTGCGCAAGCAGTACGTCAAGGGCTTGGAAAAGATCAAGGTTTGTTCTTTCCAGAAACGATCCCCGTTTTAACCAATATTGACGAGCTATTAGCCTTACCATTGGTTGAACGTAGCCAAAAAATTCTTGGCGCCTTAATCGGTGAAGAATTGCCGAAAGCCACTTTGGATGCGATGGTGAAAAATGCATTTACTTTTTCTGCACCATTAGAAAAAGTGGAAGACAATATTTATGCGCTTGAATTATTTCATGGTCCAACTTTAGCATTTAAAGACTTTGGTGGTCGTTTTATGGCGCAGGCACTCGCTGCAGTGCGTGGTGATGGCAAAATCACTATTTTAACAGCAACATCTGGTGATACCGGCGCGGCAGTAGCCCACGCGTTTTATGGGCTAGAAAACATCAATGTTGTGATTTTATATCCGAAAGGCAAAATCAGCCCATTACAAGAAAAACTCTTCTGTACTTTAGGTGGGAATATTCGCACTGTTGCGATTAATGGCGATTTCGATGCGTGTCAAGCGTTAGTCAAACAAGCGTTTGATGATGCCGAACTACGTCAAGCGATTGGTTTAAACTCAGCAAACTCGATCAATATCAGCCGTTTATTAGCGCAAGTTTGTTATTACTTTGAAGCAGTAGCTCAATTACCAAAAGAAAAACGTGATAACGTCGTGGTTTCTGTACCAAGTGGTAACTTCGGTAACTTAACTGCGGGATTAATCGCGAAAACATTAGGTTTACCAATTAAACGCTTTATTGCATCAACCAATGCGAATGATACTGTGCCGCGTTATTTAGAATCAGGTAACTGGGCACCTAAAGCGACTGTAGCCACGCTTTCTAATGCGATGGATGTCAGTCGTCCGAACAACTGGCCACGTGTAGAAGAACTATTCAAACGTAATGGCTGGAATTTAAGTGATTTAGGTTCAGGTATGTTAAGCGATGGCGAAACAGAAGAAACGTTAAAAGCGATGTACGAAAAAGGTTATTTATGTGAACCACACGGTGCGATCGCCTATCAAGTATTGAAAGACCAACTTAAAGCGGATGAAACTGGTATTTTCTTATGCACGGCACATCCTGCGAAATTTAAAGAGTCTGTAGAGCGTATTCTTTCGCTCGATCTTCCATTGCCAGAAGCGTTGGATAAACACAATAAATTGCCATTACTTTCTGATGAAATGGATGACAATTTTGCACAATTACGTGCATATTTGTTGAAATAATAAAAAAGTGCAGTTGATTTTGACTGCACTTTTGTTTTATTACTCAAAAGGGCGGGATAAACGCCCTTTATTTTTAGGAGTTAATCTTCTTTTCCTAAGATTTGATTCACTTCACTCTTATAGAGTACGGCTTTAGCACCGAAAATAGCCTGTACGCCACCGCCGACTTCAAGCACATCAATCGCGCCTAATTTTTTTAATGTGGCTTTATCAACGGCTTTCACGTCCTTAACAGAAACACGTAATCGAGTAATACAAGCATCCACGTTTTCAATATTTTCAGCACTACCTAATGCTGCAATAATTTTATGTGCATTTTCAGTAAGAGAGCTGGTTTCTTGTTCTACATTTTCTTCGGTTTCTTCACCACGTCCTGGCGTCATCACATTAAAGATGCGAATCAAGAAAACGAAAGAGAAATAATAGAGCAGTGCCCAAGGAATACCGACGAAAATGACACGCAACCAATGGGTGTTTTCATCACCTTGTAAGATACCGAAGAGCAAGAAATCAATAAAACCACCAGAGAAAGTATTCCCGATAGAGATATTTAAATAATCGGCAATAAAGAAAGACACCCCATCTAAGAATGCGTGGAATACATAGAGCCATGGTGCAACAAACAAGAACATAAATTCGATAGGTTCGGTAATGCCGGTAATAAATGATGTTAGGGCTGCACCAAGGAATAAACCGCCAATTTGTGCACGACGTTTTTTCGGTACACAGTGATACATAGCTAAACAGGCAGCTGGTAAGCCAAACATCATGGTATCAAAACGACCAGCAAAGAAACGGGTTCCTTCAGTAAATAAACCGTGGTGATTTGGATCCGCTAATTGAGCAAAAAAGATTTTTTGCGCACCAACAATCATCTCACCATTGACCATTTCCACACCACCTAATTCAGAATACCAAAACAATGGGTAAATCATGTGATGTAAGCCAACTGCGCCAGATAATCGCATTAAGAAACCGTATAAGAATGTTCCAAAGGTTCCCATGGAAGCGATACTTTTACCTGTCGAGACGAGCCATTGTTGGAAAGTTGGCCAAATGAGGAAGAAAACTAATCCAACGAAAATAGCTGAAAAAGCCGTCACAATTGGCACAAAGCGAGAGCCGCCAAAGAAACCTAATACTTGTGGTAATTGGATGTTGTGATAGCGATTGTGTAATTTAACGGTAATCAAGCCCATCACCAATGCACCAATCACACCCGTATCGATGCTTTTTACATCAGGAGAGAAAATCGGAATTAATGCGGCAATGGTACCCGTCATAATGAGATAACCGACAACCGCAGCGAGAGCAGCAACGCCTTTGTCACGTTTGGCTAAGCCGATACCTAAACCAATACACAATAATAAGGCTAAATTGGCAAACACTACGCTACCGGCTGCTGACATGATTTGAAACAGACCTTGCAGTGCCTCATTATTTAAAATTGGATAGGCTTGCACCGTTGCTTTATTGGAAAGTGCACCACCGATCCCGAGTAAAAGACCTGCAGCAGGCAAAATAGCAATCGGCAACATGAATGCCTTACCGACTTGTTGAAGTTGTTTAAACATAGAACCTCCTGTGATTACTTTTTTGAAATGTAACGTATTTGAAGGGAAAAATCTGTGAAACCGCTCACAGTTTCAATCTAACACCTTGCTTTGATGAGTTTTAGCTTATGTTGGCGTGTGGTGGATTTCCTTTTATAATGTAATCAAACTAATATGTTTATTCATTATTTTTATGACAACTTTTATTGCCTACGCCAATATTCAACAACCTTTTCCTTTTAATGAAATTCCTAGGGTGCTCGTCCCTGAGAATTTGCATACGGAACCGAAGGGGAATTCTCGGATAACGCAACGACATCAATGTCGTCGATTGGCGCATTTTTTACTTTGGCAGTTGCTAAAAACAGCGGAAAAATCAACCGCCCTTTTAGGGCGAATTTATCGTACACAAAGTGACAGACCACAATTTCCCGTCGAGAATATTGATTTTAATATTAGTCACTCTGGTGATTGGGTTGCTGTATTGCTGCATATTAATGAATCAGAAAAAAGTGCGGTCGGTATTGATATTGAATTTCCCAAAAAACGGAATTTTTCTGCGCTCATGGCTCATTTTGCACCACAAGCAGAACAAGATTGGTTTGCTAAACAGCCTGATGCAGACCAGGCCTTTTATCGTTGTTGGTGTTTGCGTGAAGCTGTATTGAAATCACAAGGCGTAGGAATAGTGAAGTTATCAAGTGTGACGCATTTGCCAGAACAGATGCAGATCTTTTCAGATTATTGTCCAAAAGGTAAGTTGATTTTTACAGATGAATTGCCTTTTTACTTTGCGGCATTTATAAATCAGTCAAAAATTCAACTGCACTTTTATCACTGGGATGGGAAAAAATTACTCGAAAAAAATATAAAAAAATCCTTGATTTACCAAGTAAATGAATAAAAGAAAATCCTTGAAAATATTCAAGGATTTTTTATTTTATAAAACTTGATTCGCCACTTGTATTTTCATAGACTAACCCCATTTATTTCGATAAACTCATCAAAATTTTTAGACAAATGGAGAACGTAATGTCGCAAAACGGTCCAGATCAAGATCCTTGGGGTAAACCGGGGCAGAGCAGCGGTCCAAAACAGTCAGATAATTCATCAGATAAGCAAAATGAAAATGGCTGGGGCTCGCGAGACAATAAAAATCAGGAGCAATCACCACCAGATATTGAAGAAGTATTCAATAATCTGTTGAAAAAATTAGGTGGGGGTAATAAAAAAGGCGGTTCAAATAATACTTCGCCGAACATACCTTCATTTAATTTAGGTAAAATTTTACCGATCGCTGCGGTGATCGGGGGAATTATTTGGGGTGCAAGCGGTTTTTACACCATCCAAGAAGCGGAACGTGGTGTGACGTTACGTTTTGGTGAGTTTCATTCTACCGTTCAACCCGGTTTGAACTGGAAACCAACTTTCATTGATAAAGTGGTTCCAGTGAATGTAGAACAAGTTCGCGAGCTTAAAACGCAAGGTGCAATGTTAACCAAAGATGAAAACATGGTTAAAGTGGAAATGACCGTACAATATCGCGTGCAAAATCCAGAAAAATACTTGTTTAGCGTGAGCAATGCAGATAATAGTCTCGGACAAGCGACAGATAGTGCGCTTCGTTATGTGATCGGTCATATGACCATGAATGATATTCTGACAACAGGTCGAGCAGTGGTGCGTGAAAATACTTGGAAAGCGTTGAACGATATTATCAAACCTTATGACATGGGCCTTGAAGTTATTGACGTGAACTTCCAATCTGCGCGTCCACCAGAAGAAGTAAAAGATGCCTTCGATGATGCGATTAAAGCACAGGAAGACGAACAACGTTACATTCGTGAAGCTGAAGCTTATGCTCGTGAGAAAGAGCCAATCGCTCGCGGTGACGCACAGCGTATTATAGAAGAAGCTACTGCTTACAAAGATCGTGTTGTACTTGATGCGCAAGGGGAAGTGGAACGTTTACAACGTCTTCTACCTGAATTTAAAGCTGCGCCTGATTTATTAAAAGAGCGTCTTTATATTCAAACCATGGAAAAAGTCATGGCAAATACGCCGAAAGTCATGTTAGATGCAAATAATGGCAACAATTTAACCGTATTACCATTAGAACAATTAATGGGTAAAAAAGCGGCTCAACCGACTACTACAACGCCTGAAAGTGCGATCAGTTCTGCACCTGTTTCAACACAGGAACGTCGTGTAGAAACACAAACGGCTCAACCAGTTCAATCAAATGAAGGCATTCGCCAAGGGAGATTTAACTAATGCGTAAATTTTTACTTCCGATTATTGTGGTGATTGCTGCGGTGCTATATTCCAGCGTCGTGGTTGTAACTGAGGGCACTCGTGGCATCATGTTGCGTTTTAACAAAGTACAACGTGATGCAGAAAACAAAGTAGTGGTGTATGAACCAGGTTTGCATTTCAAATTGCCTTTAATTGATAGCATTAAAGTGCTTGATGCGCGTATTCGTACCCTTGATGGTTCTGCTACTCGTTTTGTGACAGTCGAGAAAAAAGACTTGTTGGTAGATTCCTATGTGAAATGGAAAATCAGCGATTTCGGTCGTTTCTATACTGCAACGGGTGGTGGCGATTATAACCAAGCTGCAAGCTTATTAAGCCGTAAAGTGAATGACCGTCTGCGTTCAGAAATAGGTACTCGTACAATTAAAGATATCGTTTCAGGTACCCGTGGTGAATTAATGGCGGGGGCGAAAAAAGCGTTAAATTCAGGGCAGGATAGTACCTCTGAATTAGGGATTGAAGTCGTCGATGTTCGCGTAAAACAAATCAATTTACCAGATGAAGTTTCTTCTTCGATTTACCAACGTATGCGTGCAGAACGTGATGCCGTTGCGCGTGAACATCGTTCACAAGGTAAAGAAAAAGCAGCGTTCATTCAAGCGGATGTAGATCGTAAAGTCACCTTGATCTTAGCGAATGCAAACAAAACTGCACAAGAATTACGTGGTAATGGTGATGCGGCAGCAGCAAAATTGTATTCTCAAGCTTTTGCTCAAGAACCACAGTTTTATAGCTTTATTCGTAGCTTAAAAGCCTATGAAAGCAGCTTCGAAGGTTCAGGTAATATGATGATCTTGAAACCAGACAGTGATTTCTTCCGCTTTATGCAAGCGCCAAAGAAATAAACGAGAGATAATAAAACGTAAAGTGCGGTTAGAAATAACCGCATTTTTTATTGCTGAATTTTTAGGGGAATTTTCATTTATAAAGTAAAACGGTCTTTAATGCAATCAATCGCATCCATAGCCAAAGTTAATTAAATCCACATAAAATATAAGCCAATTTTTTGGCATAATCACCTTGCTTTTTAAGCTTTTTCTTTCTTTTTATATTTTATTGATCATTTGGAGGATTAGATGAAAAAACTGATTATTGGCGGAGCAGCCATTGCAGTATTGGGTTATTTGGGGGTTGTGGGGTATCTACATCAATTTGATAACAAGAATGCAGCCCAACTTTTAATGGAAAATCGCTATACGGGGGAACAAGAAAAAGTGGCAAAGGCGTTGTTTGATAACAGCTGCCAATATTGCCATAGTCCAAACACACCTCTTCCATTTTATTCAAAATTCCCGATTGTGGGTGACCAAATGCAATCGGATATTCAGAATGGGCTTAGAGCCTTCCGCTTAGATCGTTTAGTTGAAGGCTTAAAAGATCCGAGCAAATTATCCCAAGCTGATTTAGCAAAATTACAACGTGTACTTGAAAATAACGAAATGCCAATTGCTAAATTCAGACATCTTCACTGGGAAGTAAACCAGATGAGCAAGAAAAAGTGGCGTTGCTTAACTGGATTCGTGAAGCACGTAAAATGTCTTTACCAAAAGAAACACCAAATGTTGATGCCGATCGTTTAGTTCAACCGATTCCAGACAGTATTGCGACTGATGAAGCAAAAGTCGCGTTAGGTCATGATCTTTACTTTGATGGACGTTTATCAGGTGATGGTTCTATTCAATGCCATACTTGTCACCAATTAGACAAAGGTGGTGTGGATAGACTTGATACTTCAACGGGTATTGATGGTAAAAAAGGCCCAATTAACGCACCAACTGTGTTCAATGCTGCATTCAACTTTGTTCAATTCTGGGATGGTCGAGCGGCAGATTTAGCGGATCAAGCGAAAGGTCCTCCAACAAACCCAGTAGAAATGGGCTCGCACTCTTGGGATGACATCGTGGCACGTTTTGAAATGGATGAAGAATTCAAAAAAGAATTCTTAAAAGAATATCCACAAGTGACGAAAGAAACCTTAACTCATGCGATTGGTGAATATGAAAAAACATTAATTACGCCAAATAGTGATTTCGACCGTTATTTGAAAGGGGATAAAACAGCCTTGACCGAACAACAAGTTCGCGGTTATGAGTTATTCAAACAACATAAATGTGATACTTGTCATACTGGCGTGGCAATGGGCGGACAATCTTATGAATACATGGGACTTTACGGCGATTACTTTAAAGATCGTGGTACGCCATTAACTGATGCAGATGAAGGTCGCTTTGCACAAACTAAAGATCCGTTTGATATGCATCGCTTCAAAGTGCCAACTTTACGTAATATCGCACTTACTGCACCATATTTCCATGATGCATCAGCAAAAGAGTTAAAAGATGCCGTGAGTGCAATGTTGAAATACCAAAGTAACGTGCAACAGCCTGCTCAAAAAGATGTAGAGGACATCACTTCTTTCTTAGAAAGTTTGACAGGTGAATTTAAAGGTGAAAAATTAAAATAATCTTTAAATGGCTAAATAGGAACGACCGCAAGTGCGGTCGTTTTTTATGTGTTTTATTTTGAGATTTACTATAAAGCAAAACGATGAGTTTCTTTTCCCTTATTTTATGCTAAGTGTTTATCCTTTGTTTCCGTAATAAACCAAAGTCCAATCAAACTTAATACGGCATTTAAGGTTAGATAAATTCCAACACCTTTTAAGCCATAATTTGCATTCAGTGGCAATGTAATAATTGCTGCTACACTGGCACCGAATAAGCCTGAAATATTGTAGGTCAACGATGCACCAGAATAACGAGCATGTGTTGGAAACAATTCAGGTAAGAAACTTGCAAGTGGGCCGTATCCCATGCCAATTAACCCCATTCCTATCATCAAGAACCAAAATAAACTGGTAGTTGTTCCATTATCGAGAAAATATGGCAAGGCTAAGCCAAAAATAGCCACGCCAAAGGTTGTCCAAATTAACCAAATTCGTCGTCCAACGATATCGATATATTTGCCTGAAATAGCAATTGTAATGGCTAATGAAATCGCACTGCACATTAATAAAGCGGTAAAAATTTGTGGTGAGAAGCCTAAGCCCATTGTATAACCGGCTTCCGATACGGTTGGGGTAGATTTTGCATAAATTTGACTGAAAGCGATCATAATATAAAAGAGCGCATAGCCAGCAATGCAGATTAACATGCCTAAGAAGAAAGGTTTGAAATGAGTAACGATTACTTCCATCATCGGTAAAGCTTTAGGTTTAGGCTTAGGCTTGTTCAGGGCTGCAAGAAATATTGGTGCTTCCGTAAGCTTTAATCGAACATACAACCCAATGGCAACTAATACAAAAGAGGAAAGAAATGGAATTCGCCATGCCCAGTCAGTCATTGCGGCTTGTCCAAAAAGCGCGGTAATGAGTAAAAAGACACCATTGGCAAGTAGTAATCCTAGAGGAGCGCCTAATTGTGGAAAAGTGCCATACCAACCACGTTTCCCTTCAGGTGCATTTTCGATTGCCACTAATGCAGCGCCGCCCCATTCGCCACCTAAACCAATGCCTTGCCCGATACGGCACAAGCAAAGTAAGATGGTTGCCCATATTCCGATACTGTCGTAAATCGGTAATAAGCCGATCACTACGGTTGAGATTCCCATTACTAACAGGCTCATAACAAAGGTATTTTTTCTTCCTAAACGATCGCCAAAATGTCCGAATAATACGGCCCCCAGAGGACGAGCAATAAAAGTCAGTGCTAGTGTGGAAAGTGCAGCAATTTGGCCCGAAAGTGGGTCAGCAGCGTGGAAAAATTGATGATTGAAAACGAGCACTGCAGCCATGGTATAAATATAGTTATCGAAATATTCAATAGCGGTGCCAATCATTGTTGCCATTGCTACACGTTTCAAACTATTTGGCTTATTCAGTGGTTGCATCCGCTTGCTTCCTTTAATGCTTTGGTGCTTGCCTTTATATCTTTGGCTTGACTGATTGCGGTTATTACCGCGATACCATCTGCACCGTATTTTCGCAACGTTTTCACATGCTCCAATTTCACGCCACCAATGGCTACAAGTGGTTTTGTGATACCTGCTTTTCTCAAGGTTTGAATAAACGCCATTCCTAGAGTAGGTTTAGGATTTTCTTTTGACTGAGTCGGAAAAATTGGACCAATACCGAAATAATCGATTTCAGATAATTCCTCTCCGATTTGGGCTTCGTCTAAACGGTTGACGGACCAGCCAATAATGAGTGGTTTATTAGTTCTTGCTCGAATCGTTTTTACGGGCGTATCACTTTGTCCAACATGAATGCCATCTGCTTCAATTTCTAAAGCTAAATCAACGTTATCATCGACAATAAATGGCACATTATATCGACGACATAAATCTCGACAGCTAATGGCTAAAGAACGTTGTTCCATTGGTGAATTTTCTAATGAGAATTTGCCTTTATCGCGAAATTGAAAACAGGTAATGCCACCTTCTAAAGCTTGTCTAAGAACAGAAAGCAAGTTATCTGCTAGATTATCACCTAAATATCGGCAATCTTGTGTGCCTGCTACAAAATAGAGCGGTAAAATTTCTTGAATATTTTTCATCTTTCAATCCTTAAAGGCGACTGTAAGCCCAATGATTAGTCGGTCCATGTCCATGACCAATATTCAATGGATGAGATATGGCTGCCGTAATAAAATCTTTGGCTGTTTTGACCGCACTTTTTAGAGGTGCCCCTTTGGCTAATTCTGCCGTTAAGCAAGCTGAGAAAGTACAACCTGTGCCGTGAGTATGTGGGGTATTGAAACGTGGACTTTCCAAAATAAAAAGTTCACCATCTTGTAAAAGGATCCAATCTTGGCATTGCTGACTTTGTGAATTGAGTGAATGCCCGCCTTTAATAATCACATTCTTCGCACCTTGTTTTTGTAAGTCTAACGCGGCTTGTTGAATGCTGGCTGTATCAGAAATCTTAAAACCAGTTAAAGCTTCTGCCTCAGGAATATTTGGCGTAATCACATCGGCAAGTGGCAATAAATATTTGCTTAGTGCGGAAACCGCTTGTTGTTGCAATAAAGGGGCCCCACCTTTCGCAATCATGACAGGATCGATAACCAATGTGCCGAATGGACGATTTTTTAAGAAATCAGCAACACATTCAATAATATCTGCTGTGCCAAGCATGCCAATTTTGGCACTTGCAATTTGAAAGTCATTTTTTACCGCTTCTAGCTGTGCCTGAATTGTTTTCAGTGGAATGGGGTGAATATCAAATACGCCAAGTGTGTTTTGAGCAGTGACTGCAGTAATCACTGAGGTTCCAAATACACCTTGCATTTGAAAGGTTTTCAAATCTGCTTGAATGCCAGCGCCGCCGCCACTGTCCGAACCAGCAATAGTCAATGTTTGTGGAATGTTAGACATATTTCACCTCCGTGTTTTGTTCTATTAAATCAGGTGTTAAGGCTGCCAATTCATCAAGCAAGCGAATTTGGAACTGACCGACTTGCGTGGTTAAGTTTTTAGCAGCAAGCTCCCCTGCAACGGTGTAAGCGGCACAGGCTTCGATTGTTGCTGAAAAATGTTTTCCTTCATCAACGGCTAAAAATGCTGCACATACTGCACTTAATAAACACCCCGATGCAGTGACTTTTGGAAATAGCGGTGTACCATTATTGACTGTGACAGTTTGTTGTCCATCGCTGATAATATCGACCTCTCCACTAATTAATACTGTGCAACCATAGCGTTGTGCAACACGTTGAGTGACTTCTTGTAGATTCGTTTTACCTTGTCCTGCATCCACGCCTTTTGCTTGCCAGTCTTCACCAGCAATCGTAGCTAGCTCACCTGAATTACCACGAATTAAGGCAAATTTCACTTCAGACAGTAACTGACGGATAGTTTCGCGTCGGTAGCTAGTGGCACCTACTCCTACAGGATCAAGCACGACAGGAATGCCTATTGAATTAGCGGTTTTACCTGCCAATAACATAGCCTCTCGTTCTTTACCGATAAGCGTGCCGATATTGATGACTAATGCTTGGCTGATTTTGGGCACCTCAACCATTTCCTCTATGTTCGCTGACATCAATGGTGACGCACCTAATGCAAGTAAACCATTGGCACTAAAATTTGCCGCAACAATGTTGGTTATGTTATGAATAAGCGGGTTTTGCTCACGAATTTTTGATAAATAAATAGATTTCATTTCACGCCTTTATTTTTATGATAAATCCAATCCCATTTGCCAAAATCCAATTTCCATTCGAGTGGCTGTGGTAAAAATCTGTTGAATATTGGTTAACTGAGAATCATTAAGTGGCTCACAAAGTGCGGTCAGAAAATCAACCGTTTCTTGTGCGGCTTGTTGATATTCTGGTGCAGAGTATGCGTCAATCCATGCTTGATAAGGATTGTTTGGTAGTTTTGGATAATTTTCTGTGATGTAGCGGGCGACTTGTGCGTAACCTAAAGCACAAGGCGTAACGGCTGCATAAAGTTCTGGTAAGCCGTCCGTCATTCCACAATCAAGCAGGTAACGTGTATAGGAAATACATGCCGCACTTTCTGGTGTTTGGAATATTTCCTGCTCACTAATTTCCCATTGACGACAGTAATCCAAATGTAATTGGATTTCTTGGCAAAGAATGTCGAGCGTTTTACGTGGCATTTCCATCTCAGTGAAATTTTTTGCTTTGAAGACGCCCAAGGCAAAAGCACGGCTGTAATGGAAAAGATAGATGTAATCTTGCTTTAAGTAGTGCTGAAAACAAGCTTTGGGCAAGGTGCCTTTTGCGAGTTGTTGCACAAATTTATGCTCAACATATTGCTTCCAATAAGGTTGTGCTTGCTGAATGAGTTGTTCAATCATCATTTTCCCTTACTGTAATTCGATGGCATAGTCTTTCAATTCAAGTGCTTTTGGAATCAAGCCTTTCTGATGCATAAATTCCGCCATTTGTTGATAACGTTTGGTATCTAATTGGTGAGGTTTGGTTGCTAATAAAGGCAGAGTATCTTTCCATGCTAATTGATTTAATTCCGTATTAAGTTCTTTTGGTTTATAGCTCACAAATGCTTGCCATGCGTCATTTGGGTTGTTTTGTAGGTAGGTTGTAGCTTGTTCAAGTGCGGTCAAAAAATCGGAAATTTTTTTAGAAGCAAGACTGTTTTTGTTAGCAACTACAATCAATTCATCATAAGCCGGCACACCATACTCTTCAGGGAAAAATGCCACACCTTCTTGTTTTTCTAAATGGATTTGATTGAGTTCAAAATTGCGGAAAGCCCCGATAACCGCATCAACTTGTCCGGTTAAAAGAGAAGGGGAAAGTGACCAATTCACGTTTACTAATTTTACGTCTTGATTGCTGAGTCCAATAGAGCGAAGCATTGTATCGAGCAACACATCTTCAAAGCCACTAACTGAATAGCCTACTTTTTTGCCTTTCAGATCGGCAAGTGTTTTGATGTTGCTATTTTTGAGCACCACAACGCTATTTAATGGACTAGAAATGAGAGATCCCACTCTTACTAAAGGTAATCCTTCTGAAACTTGTTGATAAAGTTGAGGTTGATAATTAATAGCTAAGTCCACTTTTCCTGCGGCAACCAATTTAGGCGGTAATGATGGATCGGCTGGTTCGATAATCTCGATCTCTAAGTTATTTTTTTCAAAAAAGCCTTTTTGCTGAGCAACGATGATTGCTGCGTGGTCAGGATTCACATACCAATCAAGCATTAAGCTGATTTTCTCTTTTGCCAAGCTGGAAAAACTAGTGGTGAGTCCAATTACAAGGCTGAAATAACGGATGATTTTCTTCATTTTTGTCTCCTTTTGTCATGAAGTGTTAAATGTGCCAAATAAAACGATGTAGTAGCCAATCGATGCTGAAATATAAGCAAAGTGAAATCGCGACTAAGATCAGCAATGAGGCAAACATTAAATCTACCTGCATACAGGCGTTGGCGTGAATCATCAAATAGCCAAGCCCTTCTGATGAACCTACCCATTCTCCAATTACAGCGCCAATTGGTGCGATTGAAACAGCAATGCGAAAGCCTGATGCAAATGCGGGTAAAGCAGCTGGTAAACGTACTTTAAGTAATAAACGCCAAGGGGATGGTTTGAATGTTTTGGCTAGATCGAGCCAAGCTTTAGGCGTGTTGCGTAAGCCATCGTAACAAGCTGCAGTTACAGGGAAATAGATAATGAGAATAGCCATAACAATTTTTGATGGCATACCATAACCAAGCCAAAGTACGAGTATTGGGGCGATGGCGAAAACAGGAATCGCTTGAGATATCACTAAGACTGGTAGTAACAAGGAAGATGTTTTTGGCGAAAAAGAGAGTAACAGGGCTGATGACAATCCGAAAATAAAACCCAGTAGCAGCCCTAAGCCAATTTCAATTAAGGTGATTTGTGTATGTTGCCAAAGTAGTTCTGAATGAGAAACTAATTGCAGCCATACAGCTTGCGGAGAAGGAAATATGTAATGAGGAAAATCACCTAATACGCCAATAAGTTGCCAGAGACACAGCAATATAATTCCAATAAAGAGTGGTTTAAGAAGGCTAAGTTTCATCTTTTTCCCTCTAATAACTCATTTAATAATTGCTGTTGGAGCATCCATAAATTTTCTTGGTTAAGTTCTCGTGGTGCTTTACCTTCAGGTTTTATGACATCAGATAATGCTGGTTGATTAGACTGCGGTGAGCGTAATACAAAAATACGCTGGCTTAAGCGTAATGCTTCTTGAGGATCATGTGTAACCAATAACACTGATTTATTTTTTAATAGTTCATAGGCCAAGTTTTGTAATTGGTAACGACTAATCGCATCAAGGGCAGAGAAGGGCTCGTCAAGTAAAACTAAATCAGCATTTTGCATTAAAACTCGAGCTAGGGCGACGCGTTGTTTTTGTCCTCCAGATAATTGATAACAGTTTTTATGAAGATGTTCTGACATGCCTACTTGTTCAAGTAGTACTTTTGCTTGAAGAGTTGTTTTTGCAGATTTATTCCCGAATAGTACGTTTTCTAATTGGACGTTATCAATAATTGAAAGCCAGGGATAAAGAGTATCTTTTTGTGGTAGCCATGCCACTCGAATATTAGGATGAAAGATGATATTACCTTGAATCTTCCCTTGTATTTCAAGCCCTGCAATTAGTCTTAAAAGCGTTGATTTACCTACACCAGAACAGCCAAGCAAACTGACCCATTCATTAGGTAAAAGCGTTAAATCAAGGTGTTCAAATAGTACTTGCCCACCAAAAGCAAGACTAAGATCCTGAATATGCACCATAGTATTAACCTTACTGATTAATAACTAAAGGCTTTGAGAAAAAAGGATTGAAAATAGATATGAAGAATGAAAAGTATTTTGGCATATTAGTTTCCTACGTCAGTGCTAACTGTTTCAGGTTCACGGGTATCATCTCAGCCACTTTGTGGCACCCCGACTAAAGTTGAAAACGATTGTATATCTCAATGTAGAATAAAACAAGAATAAATTTCATTTGATGAGAGAGATTCTCTTGTTTAGCGCTGATAACGCATACTTAATATGCTTGAATATAAAAAAGATGTAGACCGGATCAAACTTAAGTTTGATCTTTTTGGCTTGGAATGAGAAGAGCAATATAAGAATAAAATAATTATATTTTCGTAGAAATACTTTCAGTATAAGAAATAACTAATAAAATAAGTTTTTAAAAATTAAAGTGAAAAATGAGATTGGATTTGGATTTGAAATTAAAATGGTGCCCGAAGCCAGACTTGAACTGGCACGCCTCGAAAGGCGAGGGATTTTAAATCCCTTGTGTCTACCGATTCCACCACTCGGGCATCGAGTGATTAACTAACTGCGTGGTTATGGAGGCGTGTCCCGGAGTCGAACCGAGCTACATGGATTTGCAATCCAGTGCATAACCGCTTTGCTAACACGCCGTTAGTTTGGAGCGGGAAACGAGGCTCGAACTCGCGACCCCGACCTTGGCAAGGTCGTGCTCTACCAACTGAGCTATTCCCGCATACGCTGTTAGTGCGGTGCATTTTACGGGAATTTGAAATTCTGTCAATCGAAGATCTTAAAAAAAAATTCAAATGTTGAAAAAATCTTCGTTTCGGTTGAAATTACAGCAAAATTTAGCTCAAGAATATAATTTTCACTGAGTTTTCAATTTCTACTTTTATCGTGAGTGGCTTTATGACAAAATTGGAGCGTTTTGCTCGCCATTAAATAAAGAAAAGTGCGGTCAAGTTTTTGCATGTTTTAGAGGTAAATTATGACACAACAATATTCTATAGATACATTATTAGCCCAAGCGGGGAATCGAAGTGATGAGCGCACTGGTGCGGTTTCAACGCCAATTTATCTTTCAACAGCTTATGGGCACCACGGGATTGGTGAAAGTACGGGCTTTGATTATACCCGCACGAAAAACCCAACGCGTAGTGTTTTGGAAGATACCGTAGCAAAATTAGAGAATGGTGATCGTGGTTTTGCTTTTGCTTCAGGTATGGCGGCAATTCAAGTGCTGATGAATTTATTTAAAGGCCCTGATGAATGGATTGTATCAAGTGATGTATATGGTGGGACTTATCGTTTATTAGATTTTGCCTATAAAAATAATAACAGCGTAAAACCCGTTTATGTGAATACCGCTTCTCTAGCTGAAATTGAAGCCGCTATTACAGCGAATACAAAAGCGATTTTTATTGAAACGCCATCTAATCCATTAATGGAAGAGTGTGATGTAGCAGAAATTGCGAAATTAGCGAAAAAACACAACTTGTTAATGATTGTGGATAATACTTTCTTAACTCCTGTGCTATCTCGTCCATTAGATTTAGGCGCAGATATTGTGATCCACAGTGGTACAAAATATATTGCAGGTCATAATGATAGTTTAGTGGGCTTAATTATTGCGAAAGGACAAGAACTTTGTGATCGTATCGCCTATATTCAAAATGGTGCAGGAGCAGTACTTTCGCCGTTCGATTCTTGGTTAACCGTGCGTGGTATGAAAACCCTTTCATTACGGATGAAACGCCATCAAGATAATGCGAAGGCAATTGCAGAATTTTTACGTGAACAGCCACAAATTGATAGCGTATTATATCCAAATAAAGGCGGTATGCTGTCTTTCCGTTTGAAAGATGAAAACTGGGTGAATACGTTCTTAAAATCAATTAAGTTGATTACCTTTGCAGAAAGTTTAGGCGGGACAGAAAGCTTTATTACCTATCCAGCAACCCAAACCCATATGGATATTCCTGAAGCAGAACGCGTCGCTCGTGGTATTACAAACACATTATTGCGTTTTTCTGTTGGTTTAGAAGATGTGGAAGACATCAAAGCCGATTTATTACAGGCCTTTGTACAACTTAAATAATTAGTTTTTATCAATCGGACTAATCTGTGCAATTCAATATGCCTTGTGCTATTATGCATAACATCAATTAACGCTAGGTGTTGATTTGTCAGCATCTTATTAAATAAGGAAACAAAAATGAGCGAAGTATTACATATTAATGATGCAGATTTTGAAACTGCGGTTGTGCAATCAGATATCCCTGTATTAGTGGATTTCTGGGCACCTTGGTGTGGCCCTTGCAAAATGATTGCACCAATTTTAGATGAAATCGCACCTGAATTCGCAGGTAAAGCAAAAATCGTTAAAATCAACGTAGATGACAACCAGTTAGTGGCTGGTCAATTTGGTATACGTAGTATTCCTACTTTACTACTTTTCAAAAATGGCCAACTTGTTGCAACACAAGTCGGTGCGTTACCAAAAAATCAATTAGCAGCGTTTATTAATCAACACCTATAATTGAGTTATCAAATATAAAGAGCGGTCAAAAATAGCGATGTTTTTGACCGCTCTTATTTTTTCTCTCGCCAATAAGTAGCAAAACGAGGTTTTCCAGAATTAGTTAACCCTCGATATTTGTAGGTAATCGTGTTACCAATAGGCGGTGGATTTTCGCGCTCACTCAGATTAAATCCTGAACCAATTTTGAATTTTCCACGATGATTTTCACAGGTGAGTGATCCGAGTATATTCTCAAATTGTCCTTTCCCTTTGTGATGTGCTATCACTGTGCACTCTTCATCATAAGTGCTTTTTAACTTTAAAATTTGTGTACTGCGTTTTCTTTCGTAAGGCGCATTAGGATTACGTAATACAACCCCTTCACCTTTTTTCGCTTCCACTTCATACAAATACTCGAATAAATGTGTTTTATCTCGTATCGGAATTTGCGGAATAATCTTGATATAAGGTGTAGGGTGTTCTTTCAAATAATCTTCTAAGGTTTTGAGACGTTCAAAGAGATTACCTGATGCATTAGGCACATCGAAAACATAAAGTATCAATTTTGTCCAATTATCATCTTTAAAGGATTTCGTGATAGAGGCAATCTCTTCAAATTGATTACGTTCACTAAATATCTCACCATCAATGGCAAAAGGCGGAAATTGAGCGGTAAAATAGGTCGGTGCGGGTAAGGGCAGTCCTTGACGACTTAATAATGTTTTGCCATCCCAATAACCTCGTACCCCATCTAATTTTTCAGACATTACCCAACCTTGAACATCTTGGTTTTCATAAGTGTCTAATAGCATTAAATCACGCTCATTCGCCCAGGTTATTTGGCTGAATAGGAAGCAAAGTAATAAGTAAATCGCTCTCATGATGTTTCCTTTTTAAATTTATTGAGTTTAAAAAGTGCGGTCATTTTTTACAGCGTTTTTAATTGAATCTGTGATTCGTATCGCAAAATAATGAGAAGTAAGCTGAAAAATAGAGAGATAAGAAAGAGCGCTAGATTATTTGAAATGAACGCTATACAATGCCAACGCGATTTCGAATTTTAATTTTTAAGGAGAATAAAATGTATTTTGATCAAATTAAAGCTGAGCTTGTGGAAGCACAAGACGTACTAAATAAGTTTGTTTCAGATGATAACAATATCAAACTCATTGAAAAAGCGGCTAAATTGTTAGCAGAAAGCTTTAAAAATGGCGGAAAAGTATTATCTTGCGGTAATGGTGGTTCTCACTGTGATGCTATGCATTTTGCTGAAGAACTAACTGGTCGTTATCGTGAAAATCGTCCTGGTTATCCCGCAATTGCGATTTCTGATGTAAGTCATTTAAGCTGTGTAAGTAATGACTTTGGTTATGAATATGTATTCTCTCGCTTTGTTGAGGCCGTGGGTAAAGAAGGCGATGTTTTATTCGGATTATCAACATCAGGCAATTCTAAAAATATCTTAAATGCGATTGAAGCGGCGAAAGCAAAAGGTATGAAAGTGATTGCGATGACAGGTAAAGATGGCGGTAAAATGGCTGGCCTAGCGGATGTTGAAATTCGTGTGCCACACTTTGGTTATGCAGATCGTATTCAAGAAATCCACATCAAAGTGATCCATATTTTAATGATGTTAGTTGAATTTGAAATGGCGAAAGAGGCTTAATACACGACAAGTGCGGTTAAAAATTCAATGATTTAAAGATCCCAAAAAGTTTTTTGGGATTTTTTATAAAAAACGCTTGCATAAATAATCACTAAAAAGTAATATTTATTCATTCTTACAAGTCAATCAAGGATAGCAGTAAACTTAAAATGGCGATTAGTGTTAAAAATTTGAATTTCTTTTATGGTTCATCACAGGCATTGTTTGATATCAATCTTGATGCACAAGAAGGCGATACCGTGGTGTTACTCGGACCAAGTGGGGCAGGGAAAAGTACGTTAATCCGTACACTAAATTTATTAGAAGTACCAACCTCTGGTGAATTGCATATTGCGAATAATCATTTTGATTTATCTCAAACGAATAATAACCCGAAAGCCATTCGTCAACTTCGTCAAGATGTAGGCATGGTATTCCAACAATACAATCTTTGGCCGCATTTAACGGTGATTGAAAATCTGATTGAAGCGCCGAAAAAAGTGTTGGGCATTAGCGAAGAAGAAGCGAAAAAAGATGCATTAGAACTTTTAAAACGTTTACGTTTGGAAGAACATGCCGATCGTTTCCCTCTTCACTTATCAGGTGGGCAGCAACAACGTGTTGCCATTGCTCGTGCATTAATGATGAAACCACAAGTGTTGTTGTTTGATGAACCAACGGCAGCACTAGATCCTGAGATTACAGCTCAAGTTGTTGATATCATTAAAGAACTTCAACAAACAGGCATTACTCAAGTGATTGTGACCCACGAAGTGAATGTGGCACAAAAAGTGGCGACAAAGGTCGTTTATATGGAACAAGGTAAGATTATTGAAATGGGCAGTGCAGATTGCTTTAATAATCCAAAAACCGAACAATTTAAACAATATCTTTCACACTCAGAATAAGGAAACACAACATGAAAAAATTACTTTTAAGCGCAATGTTAATGGGCTCAGCTTTTGCTGCGAATGCACAAGAAATCACTTTCGCGATGGAGCCGAGCTATCCACCATTTGAAACAACGAATGAAAAAGGCGAAATTATCGGTTTTGATGTGGATGTCGCGAATGCAATTTGTAAGGAAATTCAAGCAACTTGTCACTTTAAAAGCCAAGCATTTGATGCGTTAATTCCAGGCTTAAAATCTAAACGTTTTGATGCTTCAATTTCTGCTATTGATATTACTGAAGCGCGTGCAAAACAAGTGTCGTTCTCTAATGCTTACTATGATAGTTCAGCAAGCTATGTTGCGTTAAAAGGCAAAGCGGATTTAGCTTCAGCAAAAACAGTTGGTGTTCAAAACGGAACAACATTCCAACAATATACTGCTGCAGAAAGCAAACAATATAATGCAAAAGCTTATGCTAGCCTTCAAGATGCGATCTTAGACTTAAAAAATGGTCGTATTGATATCATCTTCGGTGATACCGCCGTATTGTCTGATATGATTTCTAAAGAGCCTGAAATTCAATTTGTTGGCGAGAAAGTGACTAACAAAAAATATTTCGGTAATGGTTTAGGTATCGCGGTGAATAAATCAAGTAAAGAATTGCTAGAAAGCTTAAATAAAGGTTTAGAAACCGTGAAAGCAAACGGCGAATACCAAAAAATCTATGATAAATGGATGACTAAATAATCTATGTTTTATGATTATCTTACATTAATTGGACACGCAGCCCTAATGACCTTAGGGCTTGCTATTTGCTCGTTAATTGTCGGCTTATTGCTCAGTATTATTTTTACCGCCTTAGAAGCAAATAAATATGTCTTTATTGCAAAACCAGCTTCTGTTGTGATTGCTTTATTGCGTGGTTTACCGGAAATCTTGGTGGTTCTACTGATTTATTTTGGTTCAACCCAAGTAGTAGAAATGCTGACAGGGGAGTATATCGAATTCAGCGCCTTTGGTTGTGGTGTATTTGCATTGTCTTTGATTTTTGCCTCTTATGCTTCACAAACTTTACGTGGTGCGATTCAAGCCATTCCAAAAGGGCAGTGGGAATCAGGTGCAGCGTTAGGCTTAAGCCGTCCTTATACCTTCATCAATTTAATTATGCCACAAGTGTGGCGACATGCTTTACCGGGCTTAAGCAATCAATGGCTCGTGTTATTAAAAGATACCGCGCTGGTGTCATTAATCGGGGTAGATGATTTAATGCGTCAAGCCGGATACATCAATACGAATACTCATGAGCCTTTTACTTGGTATGGCATTGCAGCATTAATTTATTTAGTGATTACTTTGATCAGCCAAGCGGGTATTCGCAAATTAGAATTACGTTTCACTCGATTTGAACGGGGAGTCGAATAATGTTTCAAGAGTATTTAGCAGTAATTGCTCAAGGTATTCCGACTAGCCTGTTGCTTACAGTTGTGTCTTTGTTTATTGCCTTTTTCTTAGCATTAGGGCTAACCTTCTTGCTTTCTATCGGCAATAAATTGGTGAAAAGTGCGGTCAATTTGTTCCTTGTTTTATTTACAGGGACCCCGCTTTTAGTGCAATTTTTCTTGATTTATGCAGGCCCTGGTCAATTCCAATGGTTGGTGGACAGTCCATTATGGGGATTATTTTCCAATGCATGGTTCTGTGCTGCATTAGCTTTGGCTTTGAATAGTGCGGCTTATTCAACCCAATTATTCCACGGAGCAGTAAAAGCGATCTCTAAAGGTCAATGGGAAAGCTGTGCGGCATTAGGACTAAGTCGTATGCAGACTTTAAAAATTCTCATTCCTTATGCGTTAAAACGTGCGCTCCCGTCTTATACCAATGAAATTATTTTGGTATTTAAAGGTACAGCATTGGCCTCTACCATTACGATCATGGATATCATGGGATATGCACGCCAACTTTACGGCACCGAATATGATGCACTCACTATCTACGGTATTGCAGGCGGTATTTACCTCATCATTACTGGTATTGCCACTTTATTACTCCGTCAGTTAGAAAATAAAGTGTTGTCATTCGAACGTATTGATACCGCCAAGGCATAAAGTGCGGTCAAAAATAGAAACAAATCGGGCAGTTTAAAAATTGCCCGATTTTTTATATGATTAAAGAAAATATTTTTATTTATGAGGCAATTATGTCCGAATCATCTTCCCTAAAATTCCATCTCGAACTATTACGTTTAATTCCGAAAAACTATTCCATCAGCTCATTAGAACTGCGAGAGAAATTGCTTGCATTAGGTATTGAGCGCGATTTACGCAGTATTCAGCGTGCATTGAATACGTTATGTGAGCAGTTTGAAATTGATTGCAATACCAATGATAAACCGTATAGCTATCGTTGGAAACCCGATGCAAAAGGCTTAGATATGCCAATTTTAAACGAACAACAATCGTTAGTGTTGATGTTGGCAAAGCAATATTTAGCTGGCATTTTACCGGCCAATATTATGCAATCGATGGAGGGGTTCTTTAAACAAGCGGATTACAATCTTGCTTATGAACCGCATAAAAAAGGCGCTTCAGAATGGCTCAATAAAGTGGCTATTGCACCAACTAGCCAGCCATTATTGCCTGCAAAAATTGATCCTGAAATTTTTAAGCAAATTAGTACCGCACTTTATCAAAACCGCTTTTTGCAAGTGCATTATCGTAGTATTCACGGCAAAGAACATAAGGCTAAAGTTAAGCCACTCGCTCTTGTTCAGCAAGGCCCTAGCAGTTATGTGGTGGCAGAATATGAGCATGGTGATATCTTACATTTAGCCTTGCATCGATTACTTGAAGTGAATGTCAGCACAATGCAATTTGAACGCCCGAAATTTAATCTAAAAGCTTATGTTGAAAGCCAAAAATTTGGTTTTAGTTCGGGTAGAAAGATTCGTTTAACTTTCCGTATTGATAAACAAACAGGAGGCTTTTTGACAGAAACCCCGCTATCAGCCGATCAAACAGTAAAAGATTATGGCTCTGAATATGAAATTTCAGCGACCGTGATTGAGAGCGCCATGCTAGAGTGGTGGATTGCCCATTTTGGTGAAGATTACCAAGAAATTGACCGCACTTATTTAGATGAAAATGCCTAACGACATAAATTGTCGCTTCATCTTTTATCATTAAGCCATCAACAGAGAGGGCATTAAAATGAAGAAAATTGTTTATATTGATATGGATAATGTGATGGTTGATTTCCCGTCTGGTATTGCAAAATTAGATGAGAAAACCAAGCAAGAGTATGAAGGTCGATATGATGAAGTTGAGGGCATTTTTAGCTTAATGGAGCCCATGCCAAATGCGATTTCTGCTGTCCATAAATTGATGAAGAAATATCATATTTACGCACTTTCTACCGCGCCTTGGCATAATCCATCTGCTTGGAGTGATAAAGTGAAATGGATCCAGCATTATTTCGGCGAAGAAAAAGGCTCGGCATTATACAAGCGGTTAATTTTATCTCACCATAAAAACTTAAACCAAGGAGATTATTTAATTGATGATCGCACTAAAAATGGGGTGGATAAATTCGAAGGCAAACACTTACATTTTGGTACGGAACAATTTGCTAACTGGAACTGTGTACTATCTTACTTAGATTGCGGGCCTTTTACACCAAGTGACATTTTGCAAGATTGTTTAAAAAAATCAGCCGCACTTGTGCAAGTTGAAAATGAGGAGCAAAGTCGAATCATTGGTGCTTTTGCAGATCGCTATAAATGGCAAGTATTTAATTTGGCATGTGTTTATTTGGATGAAACAGCCACCGAACAGAAAACAGTTTATTTAATTATCAGCCCTTATCTCAGTGATGAATTTAAAATGCGTATTGAAGCAATGTGTGCTCATATTCAAGCCGAATATGACGTGTTATTACGCTCAAAATCACAGCTAAAACAATATTTCCAACGCCTTTCAGATAAGCCATTCTTGCACATTGAAAGCTATACTTATCAACCCCTTTATAAAGCGGGGAATATATTTGGCATGATGGCTAGAGATAGACAGATTGATGAAATTTTAGAAGAAAAAGGAGCGTGAAAAATGACGGCGAAAAATAAACCAATTTGCGTGGTATTAACTGGCGCAGGCATTAGTGCTGAAAGTGGCATTCCTACTTTTAGAGCAGAAGATGGCTTATGGGCAGGGCATAAAGTAGAAGAAGTTTGTACGCCTGAAGCCTTAAAGAAAAACCGTGCAAAAGTGCTCGATTTCTATAACCAACGTCGTAAAAATGCCGCAGCGGCTAAACCAAACGCTGCGCATATCGCCTTAGTTGAATTAGAAAAAGCTTATGATGTGAGAATCATCACGCAAAATGTGGATGATTTACATGAACGTGCAGGAAGCTCGAATGTTTTACATTTACATGGAGAATTAAATAAAGCACGCAGTAGTTTTGATGAGAGCTATATTATAGATTGCTTTGGTGATCAGAAATTGGAAGATAAAGATCCAAACGGACATTCAATGCGCCCATATATTGTTTTTTTCGGCGAAATGGTACCAATGCTAGAGCGAGCCGTGGATATTGTTGAACAAGCGGATGTGGTGTTGGTCATCGGTACGTCTTTGCAAGTGTATCCTGCTAACGGCTTAGTTAATGAAGCCCCAAAAAAAGCGCCAATTTACTTGATCGATCCAAATCCCAATACAGGATTTGTTCGTAAGCAAGTGATTGCAATAAAAGAAAAAGCAGGTGAGGGCGTTCCGAAAGTGGTAGCCGAGTTATTGGATAACGTTAAAAACATATAGAAAAATGACCGCCCTTTTAAACAAATAGCGACTTCAGTCGCTATTTATCATTACTTCTCTTGTTTCTGCTTAAGCATATGCATAATAAGCCTAATAAGCGTTTCTTTTTGTTTCGGATCAGATTCTGCCACTAATAAAGTGAGTGCTGCAAGCCCAGTATCATTGATAACAGGATGCCCATTATGATCCAACAAACGCCCATTTCTATGTAAGAAATCCACAAATAAAAATGCACCACTACGTTTATTACCATCTGAAAAAGGATGATTCTTGACGACAAAATAAAGTAAATGTGCCGCTTTTGCTTCAATGCTTGGATAAGCGGGCTCACCAAATACACTTTGATCTAAATTGCCTAAAATCGCAGATAAGCCATTATCTCGTTCACGTCCAAACAGATCACTTGCTTCACCTTTTGCCATCAGCTGTGATTTTAACTCTGCTAGTGCAGAACAGGCTTCGGCATAAGTCGGTAATGTACCGCCTTGCTGTGTTTGTGGTTCGCTAAGTAAACCTTCATCATATTGTTGTAGCCATAAAAACGTATGCGTATAACGGCTGACAATATCCACTAATCCACGACCGCTTTCTAGCGTTAATTCCGATGAATTTGCCGTTTTTTGAATAAGTGCAAGTGCTTGCTCTAATTCGCGTGCATTTTGCTGTAAACGTTTTTGGTTAATGGTATAGCCTTGAGTCAGATATTCTTTTAAACGTACAGTTGCCCAAATTCTAAATTTAGTACCTAAAATAGAATTAACTCTATAACCCACAGATATAATTACATCAAGATTATAGTATTCAATTGTTCGATTAATTTGTCTTTTGCCTTCAATTTGAACTGTTGCATTTTTTGCAACAGTTGCTTCTCTATTTAACTCGCCATCAGTATAGATATTGCGTAAATGACGTGAAATAACGGACTTATCTCGCCCAAATAAATCAGCCATCTGCTGTAAACTTAGCCAAACGGTGTCATTTTCAAATCTTACTTCCACTTGCGTTGTGCCATCTTGAGCTTGGTAAATTTCAATCGGATTTTGGTTATTCATATTATTTTCCTTGATAAGTTATATGTATATATAAACAGATAAATATACATATTGCAATACGGATAATCTTATTTGCAAAAGATCTCCTAAAAATAACCGCTTGTAACATTCGCTAACGACAAGAAATGTCGCTTCCCTTCCTATAATTTTTCCATAAAAGAGAGATTTTTTACTTTTTACAAGACGCTTAAGCCCTTTCTATATAAACAACACAGGAGAAAAATTATGGCAATGAAAGTCACTTTTAAACGTGAACCGCTTTTTGAGGATGTAAAAAAATTTGTGCAACAACAAAAGTTTGCCTCTTGTTCGATGATTCAACGCAAATTTAGTTTGGGCTTTAATCGAGCAGGGCGAATTGTAGAACAACTAGAAGAAGCTGGAATTATTTCACCAATGAAAAATGGACAGAGAAAAGTATTATGAAAAATGACTTAAATTATGCAGTGGAACTTATCCGCAAGGCAGACGGCATTTTAATTACTGCCGGGGCTGGAATGAGTGTGGATTCAGGTTTGCCGGATTTTAGAAGTGTCGGTGGGTTTTGGAATGCCTATCCAATGTTTAAAGGGCGCAATATCAATTTTGAAGATATTGCGACGCCATTGGCTTATGAAACCCATCAAGAGTTAGCTTATTGGTTTTACGGGCATCGTTTGTCGCAATATCGTGCAACAAGTCCGCATGAAGGTTATCAAATTTTGAAACGTTGGGCAGAAAGCAAACCGTATGGTTATTTTGTTTTTACAAGCAATGTGGATGGGCATTTTCAGAAAGCGGGGTTTGAAGAAGGGCGCATTTATGAAGTGCATGGCACACTAGAGCGTTTGCAGTGTGTGCATAATTGCCGAGATTTAAGTTGGTCAGCAAAAGAATTTCAACCTGTGGTGGATAATGAAAACTTGCGCTTATTGAGTGAGCCGCCTCGTTGCCCTTATTGTCAGCGTTTAGCAAGACAAAATGTGCTTATGTTTGACGATTATTTTTACAGCAGTAATTATCAAAATTTAAAACGAAATAAGCTCGATTTATGGTTAAAAGAAGTGCAAAATCTCGTCGTCATCGAACTGGGAGCGGGGAAAGCCATTCCAACTGTGCGTCGCTTTTCTGAACGTACGGCGAAAGCCAAAAAGGGTGGATTTATTCGCATTAACCCACAAGATGCAGGCGTGCCGAAAATGCATTTTTTAAGTCTCGAAATGAAGGCGTTAGATGCCCTAAAAGCGATTGATCGCCTTCTAAATCCTTCTCAACAAGCGGTTGAATAATGGAAAATTTTTGCGAAATTACCTTCTGTCAACAAATTGGCAGCAACAAGCGACACAACCAAGATGCCCTTTTTAATGGCGAGGCGGTGTTTCAATATAAACTCAAAACGGCCGAAAAACGCCTTGAAAACCGACCGCACTTTATTGTGGGCGTGGCAGATGGTATTTCCAATAGCAATCGACCTGAAAAAGCGAGCAAGTTGGCAATGCAATTATTAAGCCAAATGGGAAGTTTAAGCCGTCAAACGATCTACGATTTACAATCCAGTTTATCAGCAGAATTAGCGGAGGATTATTTTGGCGCAGCAACCACTTTTGTGGCGGCTGAAATTGATCAAACAACCCGTAAAGCCAAAATTCTCAGCGTAGGCGATAGCCGTGCTTATTTGATTGATGCACAAGGTAAATGGCAACAAATCACGCAAGATCATTCTATTCTGTCTGAATTATTAACTGATTTTCCCGATAAAAAAGAGGAAGATTTTGCCACTATTTATGGCGGTGTTTCTTCTTGTTTAGTCGCCGATTATTCCGAATTTCAAGATAAAATTTTTTATCAAGAAATTGAAATTCAAAAAGGGGAAAGTTTATTACTGTGTTCTGACGGATTAACAGATGGTCTTTCAGAAGAAATGAGAGAAAAGATTTGGAAACAATATGATAATGATAAATCAAGATTGACGGTGTGTCGTAAATTAATTGCGAAACAAATAGCTTATGATGATTTATCAGTTATAATTTGTACGTTTTAATTAACCTAAGGAGCCTATATGGCAAATAATATCAATCAAATTGTTGATTCTTTAATTTCTATCAATCAAGTGATAGAAAATTTTAGAGTACAACGAGAAAGAACTGAACTATACGATTCTAATCGTTTTAATCCGTTTCAATTTTTACGAACGGATGAGATGGGATTGTCTAAGATTCTTGCATTTTTATTAGATCCAACAGAAACACATGGGCAAGGTGATTTATTTCTAAATAGTTTTTTAAAATTTATTGGTAAGCGCCAGTTTCTGGCTTATGAAAAAGTAAATATCTATCTCGAAAAAACAACTAAAAAAACAACTAAAAAAACAACTAAAAAAACAACTAAAAAAATATCTACTGGAAATCGCCGTCATGATATTTTTATTGAGGGTTTATTAAATAACAAAAGATCCTGGGTAATTTCTATTGAAAACAAATTACAAGGAGCGATTGATCAAGAAGATCAGATGGATGATTATAATGAAGATCTTAAGAATTATACCGCTGACTCTTATTTTCTTATTTATCTTCCTATATTTAGTAATAATCCACCAGAAATATCTATTTCTGAAAAGGACTGGGTTGAATTAATGAGTAATAAGAAAGCAATGGTGTTATCTGCAAGTATGCTCATAAAGTGGCTTGATAATACTGTAATTATTGCACCAGCTGTAAAACAATTTTGTAATGATTTTAAGAAATTTTTAAGTGAGGATATTATGCGAAATACTCAGGATACAAATGATCTGGTTACTTATTTATTGGATGATGAACAAGCATTAGATTCAGCTTTAAAGATCATTGATACAACTAATATATTGTATGAGGAATTAGGAGATATATTGGTTGAACAGTTATCTGAAAAATTTGAACGTTATTACCCTGCATTAAAGGCATTTAAATTTAAATGTAGTAAGATTAATCATCATTCTAATTCGCTATTTGGTATTGCAATTAAGAGAGAGGGGGTTAAATTTGGCATTGCAATTCAATTTGAAAAAACATGGCTTCAAGGTTGTCATTATGGTTTTTATTGCCATAAAAACGTTCATCCTAAATTATATAAATATTTACATGATTGCTTTGCTGCTCTTAGAGATAATACTGGTCTTAAAGCGAATCAGTGGTGGATTGGACGGAAAAACTTCGATGAAGATTATATAAATTGGGATTCTGAAGTTTTGGTAAAAATTACAACTGGGGAGCTAGCTAATTATATCTTTGAACACTGGAAGCCTTTATTAGAGTTTTTTAATTCTCATTTGAGTGAAATTAAGAGAATAGTTAGCTGATTTCTAACGACACCTTTTGTCGCACCTCTCACTAAAATACTCCTTATCAACCCAGTAAGGAGTATTTTTTATGTCCGAATATAAGTTAAATCCACCGACAGTGTCTTCTTATACTGAAAATATGATGCTTAAAGTTTTATTTGAGCATAAAGGTTTTTCTGAAGTGTTTCGGGAGAGTAGTTGGCGAAGTGATGAAATTGCCAGTGCGTTTGGGCTGCCTGAAGAATTAGAGAATGATAAAAATTTACGCACGGTTGCTCGTCGGCTTTTAAAAGAACGTTATAAAACACTCCAAAAATCCACCGCACTTTTATCGGACTTATGGAAACAAGCTTATGAAAATTTAGCAAGTTTGGCAGAATTTTTGCAGCTGAATCCCGTTGAACAGGAACTTCTCCGCTTTGCCATGCATTTACGCAGTGAAGGACCTATGCAAGATTTGTTTAAGTGCTTGCCTAAATCGGATTTGCAAAGAACGGCTGCGCTCATGGCGGATTTACTGAAACAGCCGAAAAATGAGATTCTGTCCGCCTTAAAGAAAGGCAGTAAACTCGATGCTTATGGGCTAATTGATCGGAATTATCGCCTAGATGGTGTGCAAGATTATTTAGCGTGGGGCGAAACCTTAGATTTTGATGAATTTGTAACACAGCCTCTAAATGAATATGCGCTGTTGAAATCTTGTACAGAAATACCTCAAGTGCCAAGTTTGCAACTGGATGATTTTGCACATATTGCTAGCATGAAAGATATGATGTTGACTTATTTGCAACAGGCACTAAAACATCATCAGAAAGGTGTGAATCTTTTAATTTATGGCGTGCCAGGCACCGGTAAAACTGAATTTGCCGGGGTGCTTGCTCAGGCATTGGAGATTTCGGCGTATAACATTACTTACATGGATTCTGACGGTGATGTTGTGAAGGCAGAGCAACGTTTGAATTACAGTCGTCTTGCTCAAACGTTATTGAACGGCAAGCAGGCACTTTTAATTTTTGATGAAATTGAAGATGTGTTTAACGGCTCGCTCATGGAGCGTTCTGTTGCACAAAAAAATAAAGCATGGACAAATCAGTTGCTGGAGAATAATAACGTGCCGATGATTTGGTTATCCAATTCGGTACACAGCATAGATGCGGCTTTTTTGCGTCGCTTTGATTTTGTGTTTGAAATGCCGGATTTACCGCTGAAAAATAAATCGGCGTTAATTTCGCAGCTGGCAGGCGGTAAATTAACGGCGGAATACGTGCAGCATTTTGCCAAAGTGCGGTCACTTTCACCGGCGATTTTAACGCGCGTGTTCAATGTAGCAAATGCGGTTGATAACGGCAAAAAAGCTTTTTCTGAGGTTTTGCTTGCGCTCTTTAATGAAACCTTACAGGCACAAGGCAAAAAGAAAATTGAGCCGCTTGTTTTAGGCAAAACCGACTATAACTTGGATTATGTGGCTTGTAATGACAATATTCATCGTATTAGTGAAGGGTTAAAACAGTCGAAAAAAGGGCGAATTTGTTGCTATGGTCCGCCAGGAACAGGGAAAACTGCTTGGGCAGCATGGCTTGCGGAACAGTTGGACATGCCGCTGTTGCTAAGACAAGGCTCTGATCTGCTTAATCCTTATGTGGGCGGGACAGAACGGAATATCGCACAAGCTTTTGAACAAGCGAAAGCCGATAATGCATTATTGGTGCTAGATGAAGTGGATACGTTCTTATTTTCTCGAGAAGGCGCAAATCAAAGCTGGGAGCGTTCACAAGTAAATGAAATGCTAACGCAAATTGAACGTTTTGAGGGATTGATGGTGGTTTCAACAAACCTGATTGAAGTGCTTGATCCGGCAGCATTACGGCGTTTTGATTTAAAATTGAAGTTTGATTATTTAACGCTGCCACAACGCTTAGATTTTGCTAAACAACAAGCAGAAATTTTAGGGTTGCCGTTGTTATCGGAAGAGGATTTAAGTCAGATTGAATCGCTTAATTTGCTGACTCCAGGCGATTTTGCTGCAGTGGCTCGTCGTCACCAATTTTCGCCTTTTCAAAAGGTGCAAGATTGGTTAATTGCACTGCAAGGCGAATGTGAAGTGAAACCCGAGTTTTCTGCAACAACAAGACGGATAGGGTTCTGTTAACTCAAAATAAAACCTCCACAAGGAATTTGTGGAGGTTTTTTAGCTCATTCTATAGTGTTTTGTACTTCGTAATCTTTACCTAATGCATTTGGTACAATAGAGAAGGTACAAGAAATACCATCTTTAGCGTAAGCAAATGGCAATTTAGCATCGGGGTTTGTAAAATTTTATTCTTTTTTGACCACTTGTATTTATTTAAGCTGGATATTTTTTCTTCAAAGTATCAAATAATTGGCGGTATTCCGTTTTATTACGTTCTATTTTTTGATTTATTTCCATCGCTTTTGCGCTTGTTTTTTTTGCATATCCATCATTCTCAACAGCTTTTTCAGTATCTAGTCTGTTTTGGATAAAGAGCGTTCTCAATCTGCTAACTTCGGGATCTTCAATCTCTAAGCTATTCATTTTTTGAATTTGCTTACTATGAATTTCCTTAAGCCATTTAAGCATGCTTTTTTGTTTTTGCGCTTTATCGCCAGTTAGATGTCTATTTTCAGCACGGTAATTGTGTGCTTCATGAATGAATTGGTCATCTAAATGTACTGCCATTCTTACAAATTGTGCAAACTCGTATTTTGCGTTGGCAAAGTTATCAGGCTTAGGGCTACTACATGCACTGACAATCAATACCAGAAAAATCATTTGAAGTAATTTCATTTTTAATGCTTCCTTAATATGTAAAAACCATTGAACTAAATCAATAAAAAATACCCCTCGAGGTGAAACTAGCATTTTCTGCAATGACACGACGGATTGGGTTCTAATTAAAGTGCGGTCAAAATTTTCATTATTTTTTGACCGCACTTTTTATTCTCCTGTCAGCCAACTTGCGAGCAAAATAACGATGGTGAAAATAGCGAACCAAATAAGGTGAAGTTTAGTGCTTTTTCGATTAATTTCGGCATTATGCTGGCGTCGTTCTTCGAGTTTTTGTTTGTAAATTTCAAGATCTTCTTTAAAAGAAAAACCACAATTTGGACAAAATTGAGCGGATTCGCTGATTTTTTTACGACATTCAGGGCAGCGAGTAATAGCCATTGATGATCCTTTTTTAATTATTTGAATTTATGAGCTTATTGTAAGTGAAAAAAGCGTAATGATAAACGTGATATAGATCACAAATTTGAAACATTGTAAAAATTAAAATTTTGATTTTGAGAATTTTAACTTAGAATACCGCCGACGAAGTCTAGTATATGGCTAGATTTCGGTATTCATTTATTCCTGAGGAGTATTTTTTATGTTGTGGTTTTTCTTCTGCGTGGCGTTATTGCTTGCAGGTTATTTCTTTTATAGTCGAGTGATTGAGCGCATTTTTGTGATCAATCCAAATCGTCAAACGCCAGCGTATGCCATGAATGATGGCGTTGACTATATGCCAATGTCTAAAACCAAGATTTGGTTAATTCAATTGTTAAACATTGCTGGTACAGGCCCAATCTTTGGTCCAATTCTTGGTGCGTTATACGGACCAGTTGCAATGCTTTGGATTGTAGTGGGTTGTATCTTTGCTGGTGCGGTACACGATTATTTCTGCGGAATGTTAAGTGTGCGTAATGGTGGGGCATCTATGCCAAACCTTGCAGGTAAATATTTAGGTCGTCCAGTTAAAGCATTCATTAACGTATTAGCTGTTGTGCTTTTATTATTAGTAGGTGTGGTATTCGTAGCAAGTCCTGCTCAATTAATGGGTACGATCACTATGGACGTATTCGGTGCAGCTGCAGGTAGCATTTCTATTAGCAATGCGGAAGAAATCCATCAAGTAGCTGAAGCAGGTGGTATTACCGTTTGGGGTATGGATAAAGCGACTGTTATCAGTGTTTGGACTGCTATCATCTTCATTTACTATATTCTTGCGACATTACTTCCAGTTGATAAAATCATTGGCCGTATCTATCCGTTCTTCGGCGCATTATTGCTATTTATGTCTGTGGGTATGGTATATGGTTTAGTCAGTGCAGATCTTAGCTCAGCGGATCCAATTTCTTTCTATCGTTCTGTGGACGGTATGTCTTTTGAGAAATTCTTCCAAAACTTTGAAACCCGTGCAGATTTACCATTATGGCCACTCTTGTTCTTAACCATCTCTTGTGGTGCATTATCTGGTTTCCACGCAACACAAAGCCCGTTAATGGCGCGTTGTACTGAAAACGAAAAAGAAGCACGTTTCATTTTCTACGGTGCGATGATCGGTGAAGGTGTGATTGCATTAGTATGGTGTGCGGTTGGTTTAAGTTTCTATGATTCTTTACCAGACTTATTAGCTGCAATTAAAGCAGGTTCTCCTTCTAAAGTGGTTTATGATTCTTCTATCCACTTCTTAGGTTTTGTCGGCGGTATTTTTGCAGTATTAGGTGTGGTTGTTCTTCCTATTACATCAGGCGATACAGCATTCCGTGCGGCACGTCTTGTTATTGCAGAATTCTTCAACTTAGAGCAAAAAACCTTAGCTAAACGTTTAATGATTGCTGTTCCATTATTTACGCTTGGTTTTATCGTATCAAAAATCGACTTCTCAATCTTATGGCGTTACTTCACTTGGGCAAACCAAACCACAGCAATGGTAATGTTATGGACTGCAGCAGCATACTTATACCGTTATAATAAATTCCACTGGGTATGTACAATCCCTGCGGTATTTATCAGTACAGTATGTTTCACTTACCTAGCATACAACAAAATTGGTTTCGGTTTAGACTATCAATTATCTGTTTATATCGGCTTAGGTTTAACAGCTCTTTGTTTAGTATTATTCTTCACACAGCTTAAACCATTAGGTGCACGTGACGAAGAAGCTTATGTAAATAACTAGTCAAATTGAGTTAAAAATTGAAAAACCGTTTGAGGAAAACCTCAAACGGTTTTTTTATTTATTTTATTACCAAAATTTACCAATCTTTACGTTTTAATTGCTTGCAAGTTAAGGCTACAACCGATAAACTTACACAAAGTGGTGAAAAGTGGAATTTTGTGGAGAATTCTGCTAATTTTTCTAAAAATAAACGTTTAAAGGTAGAAAAATGTTTCGTGGTGCAGCAGCGGTAAATTTAGATGCGAAGGGTCGTGTAGCGATTCCTACTCGTTATCGCGCTGAAATCATGGAAAAGAACCAAGGCCAAATGGTTTGTACCGTTGATATTCGTCAGCCTTGTTTATTGCTTTATCCTTTAGATGAGTGGGAAAAAATCGAACAAAAACTACTTTCACTCTCCAACTTTGACCCAAATCAACGCCGTTTACAACGTGTTATGCTCGGTTATGCCACTGAATGTGAAATGGATGCCCAAGGTCGTATTTTATTAAGTGGTCCATTACGTCAACACGCAAAATTAGAAAAAGGCTTAATGTTGGTAGGGCAGTTGAATAAATTTGAAATTTGGAGTGATACCGAATGGTATGCACAAATTGATGAAGATATCGAAATTGGCTCAAGTGCTGAATTCGGAGCTTCTGAAGAACTAAAAATGCTGTCATTATAGAACAGCAGCACTAGCAGGATAAGCGGTGCTTGCGCCGCTCTATCTTCTCTTTATCGATTTTGATTTAACGTTTACTTATGACTATGCAAAATTCCTTTTCTGCACCTGAACATATCACGGTTTTGCTTCATGAAGCGGTGAATGGTTTGGCGTTGAAAGAAAACGGAATTTATATCGATGGTACCTTTGGTCGTGGTGGTCATTCTCGTCTAATTCTCTCCCAGCTTTCTGAAAATGGTCGTTTAATTGCTATTGATCGCGATCCTCGTGCCATTGCTGAAGCTGAAAAAATTCAAGACCCTCGTTTTCATATTGAACATAATAGCTTTTCTCACATTCCAGACATCTGTCAAAAACTCGATTTAGTTGGTAAAATTGACGGCATTTTGCTGGATTTAGGGGTGTCATCTCCACAGCTTGATGAAGCTGAGCGTGGTTTCAGTTTTATGAAAGATGGTCCGTTAGATATGCGCATGGATACCACACAAGGTTTATCAGCAGCAGAGTGGCTAAAACAAGTATCCGTTGATGATTTAACTTGGGTGTTAAAAACCTTCGGCGAAGAGCGTTTTGCAAAACGAATAGCCACTGCCATCGTAGAATTTAATAAAAGTGCGGTTAAAAATGGCACAGAATGCTTGAGTCGTACTTCTCAGCTCGCTGAATTAATTGCTCAATCTGTTCCGTTTAAAGATAAACATAAGCATCCAGCGACTCGTAGTTTCCAAGCCATTCGAATTTATATTAATGCGGAATTAGATGAGTTAGAAAGTGTATTAAATTCTGCATTAGATATGTTGGCCCCTGAAGGGCGTTTATCGATTATCAGTTTCCATTCACTTGAAGACAGAATGGTAAAACATTTCATGCGTAAGCAAAGCAAAGGCGAGGATATTCCAAGAGGCTTACCACTACGTGAAGATCAAATTCAACGTAATCAAAAGTTAAAAATCATTGGTAAAGCGATTCAGCCGAGTGAGGCAGAAATTTCGGCAAATCCACGTTCAAGAAGTGCGGTTTTACGTATTGCGGAAAGGGTGAAATAAGATGTTAGAAAATAGCGAACGTTATCCTTTACAACATATTCTCGTTGAAGATATTTTTTCTTCTAATAAATTAATTGTCGTCTTACTTTTATTAATTTTAGCTTCTGCAATGGGCACAATTTGGATGACGCATCAAACACGGGGCCTAATTTCTGAAAACGGGCAGTTGGTATTACAACACCAAGCCCTTGAAAACGAATATCGCAATTTACAATTACAAGAAGCAACCGAAAGTGATAATACAAGAGTTGAATCCATTGCGATTGGTACATTAAAAATGCAACGTGTTCAAAGTGAACAAGAAGTAGTTATTTTTGAATAGGGATTTTGAATAAAATGGTTAGATTTAATTCCTCTAAGAAACCAGGAAAGCCAAAGAAAACAATTAGAAAATTGGCTCAACCTGCGTCAGTAAAACCAAACAAACCGAAAATGGTGTTTGAGAAATGTTTCCTTCGTGGTCGTTATCTCATCGCGACAAGTTTTATTTTCTTAGGCTTAGGCGCATTAGTGGCTCGTGCTGCTTATGTGCAATCTGTTAATTCTGAAACCCTATCTGGTGAAGCGGACAAACGTTCATTACGTAAAGATGATGTCCTCTCTGTTCGTGGTTCAATTTTAGATCGTAACGGTCAATTGTTATCGGTGAGTGTGCCGATGAGCGCGATCGTGGCTGAACCTCGTTTAATGTTAAAAGAAAATGCATTAGAGGATAAAGAACGTATCAAAGCCCTTGCTAACGAATTAAATATGACACCTGCTGAGTTGGTGAAAAAAATTGAGAAAAATCCAAAATCAGGTTTCTTGTATTTAGCACGTCAAGTAGAAGCGGGCAAAGCAAATTATATCCGTGACCTCAAAATTAAAGGTATTTCATTAGAAACTGAACCACGTCGTTTTTATCCACGTGTAGAAGAAGCGGCTCAATTAATCGGCTTTACCAATATTGATGGTAAAGGGATTGAAGGTGTTGAGGCGAGCTTTAACTCAATGCTAGTGGGTAAAGACGGTGCGCGTGTTGTACGTAAAGACAAACGTGGTAACGTGGTTGAGCATATTGCAGATGAGAAAAAATACGATGCACAAGATGTGACCTTAAGCATCGATGAAAAATTGCAATCCATGGTGTATCGCGAAATCAAAAAAGCGGTAACTGAGAACAAAGCTGAATCTGGTACTGCAGTATTGGTAGATGTGCGTACGGGTGAAGTGTTAGCAATGGCAACAGCGCCTTCTTACAACCCAAACAACTTGGCTAATGTTAAAGATGAATTAAAACGTAACCGTGCGATTACGGATACCTTTGAACCAGGTTCAACCGTAAAACCTTTCGTTGTTTTGACCGCACTTCAACGTGGCGCAGCGAGACGTGATGAAGTGATTAATACAGGTTCATTTACTGTGAGTGGTAAAGAAATCGTGGACGTGGCACCTCGCCCACAACAAACCTTAGATGAAATTTTGATTAACTCTAGTAACCGTGGTGTGAGCCGTCTTGCGTTACGTATGCCACCTTCTGCATTAATGGAAACTTACCAAAATGCGGGCTTAGGTAAAGATACAGAGTTAGGCTTAATTGGTGAACAACGTGGTGTATTAAATGCAAACCGTAAACGTTGGGCTGATATCGAACGTGCTACTGTAGCTTATGGTTATGGTATTACTTCAACACCATTACAAATTGCGCGCGCTTATGCGACTTTAGGTAGCTTCGGGATTTATCGTCCGCTTTCTATCACAAAAGTCGATCCGCCAGTCATTGGTCAACGTGTATTCTCTGAGAAAATCACGAAAGACGTAGTGGGTATGTTAGAAAAAGTCGCGATCAAAAATAAACGTGCGATGGTTGAAGGTTATCGTGTTGGTGTGAAAACAGGTACAGCGCGTAAAATTGAAAATGGTCACTATGTTAATAAATATGTGGCATTTACAGCGGGTATTGCACCAATTAGCGATCCACGTTATGCATTAGTTATTTTGATTAACGATCCGAAAGCAGGGCAGTACTATGGTGGTGCGGTATCTGCACCGGTGTTCTCTAGCATTATGGGTTATACCTTACGTGCTAATGGTATTGCACCAGATGCAGAACCAACAGAAAAAACAGCAAGACGTACCGTTCGCTTAAGCGATCAAAAATTTGAAAAAATGAATTAAGAAAAGGCAAAACAATGAAAAAATTGACCGCACTTTTTGATCTTCCGGTGCTTTCAGACATTAATGTGAAGGCGATGGTGTTAGATAGCCGCAAGGTTACCCAAGGTGATTTGTTTGTGGCAGTAAAAGGGCATCGTTTTGATGCGAGTCAATTTGTTCCTCAAGCCATTTGTTCTGGTGCAAGTGCGATCGTTTTAGAAACAGATTTAGAAAATGAGCATTTAAGCATCCAATGGCAAAATAATGTGCCAGTGATTCATTATTATCATTTATCTGCCAATCTTTCTGCATTGGCAGGTCAATTTTATGAACATCCTTCCGAAAAACTAACTTTAGTTGGTGTAACTGGAACAAACGGTAAAACCACAGTTTCTCAATTATTAGCCCAATGGGCAACGCTATTCGGCCATAAAGCCGCTGTCATGGGCACCATTGGCAATGGTTTATTAGGTCAAGTTAAAGAAGCCAAAAATACCACAGGCTCAGCTGTTGAAGTTCAAGAAAACCTTGCTGATTTTGTAGAGAATGGGGCAGATTTTGCTTCTATCGAGGTGTCTTCACATGGTTTAGTTCAACACCGTGTTGAAGCCCTTAAATTTAAAGCCGCTATTTTTACCAATTTAAGTCGTGATCATTTGGATTATCACGAGACAATGGAAAAGTATGCAGAAGCTAAAAAACGCTTTTTCGTTGATTTAGCCCCCGAATTACAAATTCTCAATGCTGATGATCCAATTGGGGCTGCGTGGTTAAATGAATTACCAAATGGTATTGCCGTCAGCTGTCGCCCAGATTTTCAACCAACTTCTAAACAATGGCTTTATGCAACACAGATTCGTTTCACTCACGAAGGTGCGGTGATTGATGTTGCTTCAAGTTGGGGTAATGGCACATTACATAGCCCATTAATTGGCGCTTTTAACGTGAGTAATCTGCTGTTAGCCACGGCTGTTTTATTGGCTTTAGGTTATTCTTTCGACGATCTTATCCGTACTGTTTCACAGCTAAAAGGGGTAAATGGAAGAATGGAATTGATTAAGAAAGCAGGTAAACCAACGGTTATCGTTGATTATGCTCATACTCCAGATGCATTAGAAAAGGCATTAAATGCCGCGCGAGAACATTGTAAAGGCAAACTTTGGTGCATCTTTGGTTGTGGCGGTGATCGTGATGCAGGCAAGCGTCCGCTGATGGCAAAAGCGGCTGAGCAGTTTGCAGATTTAGTGATCGTAACCCAAGATAATCCACGCACAGAAGACCCAAATAAAATTGAAGCAGATATCCTTACGGGTTTTAGTCGAATGGAAGATGTTGGTGTGATTCCTGATCGCGAAGAAGCCATCAAATTTACCATTGAGAATGCGGTTGAAAATGATGTGATTGTGATTGCCGGTAAAGGGCATGAAAACTATCAGATCATTGGGGATAAAACACTTCATTTCTCTGATCAAGAAGTGGCTGAAGCCTATTTAACGAAAAAATAAAAAAACAGATGATTAAACTAACTACCCAACAGCTTACTCAAATTTTAAATGCTAATCTTATTGGAGATGAGCAGGCCGTTGTTGAAAATATCAATACGGATACGCGTAAATCGGTATCTAACTCACTTTTCTTTGCCTTAAAAGGTGAGCATTTTGATGCACATCAATACTTAGATAAAGCCGTTGAGCAAGGTGCGACAGCCTTAGTTGTGCAACAAGCCAACACTCAAATTACAACGCCGCAATTGGTTGTTGAAGATACGCGCTTAGCTCTTGGTCAATTAGCAAAATGGTTACGTGAAAAAATTAATCCTCGTACCGTAGCAATGACGGGGTCATCAGGTAAAACTACAGTAAAAGAGATAACCGCATCCATTCTGCAACAAACAGCAGGCAATCCTGAGGCCGTGTTATTCACAAATGGTAATTTTAACAACGATATTGGCGTACCATTAACGTTATTACGCTTAACCGAACAACATAAATTTGCTGTTATTGAATTAGGTGCTAATCATCAAGGTGAAATTGATTACACCACGCATCTTGCTCAGCCTGAGGCCGCATTAGTGAATAACGTAGCAGCTGCACATTTAGAAGGTTTTGGCTCCATTGAAGGTGTAGCACGTGCGAAAGGTGAAATCTACCGTGGTTTAACCCAAAATGGCGTGGCGATTATTAACAGTGAACATAATTATATTGAATTGTGGCAAAAAGAAATTGGTTCCCATGCTATTCAATATTTTAATGGTGGCGATTACAAAGCTGAAAATGTAAAACATTCACCTAATGGCTCAACGTTTACGTTAGTTTCGCCAAAAGGTAGTATTGAAATTAATTTGCCTTATTTAGGTGAGCATAATGTAAAAAATGCGTTGGCAGCGACCGCACTTGCTATGAATGTGGGCGCGAGTCTTGCTGATGTAAAAGCAGGTCTTGAACATCGCTCTCAAGTAAAAGGACGCTTATTCCCGATTCAAGTGAATGAAAATCTCCTTTTATTAGATGATACTTACAATGCGAATGTCGATTCCTTGCAAGCGGCGATCGATGTTTTAAAAGGTTATGATGCTTTCCGCATTCTACTCGTGGGCGATATGAAAGAATTAGGCGAGGATAGCCTAAAATGCCATCAACAAGTGGGTGAGCACGCTAAACAAGCTAAATTAGATTTAGTGCTTTCTTACGGAACGGAAAGTGCGGTCATTTCTGAAGCTGTTTTGGGAAAACATTTTACAGATAAAGCTGAATTGACAGCTTATGCGTTAGATATTATTAAACAGAAATTACAAGAAAACCAAAAAGTCGTCGTATTAGCGAAAGGCTCGCGCTCAATGAAAATGGAAGAGACGATTTATTCATTAAAGGATAGCTTATGTTAGTTTGGCTTGCTGAATACTTAGTTCGCTATGAAACGGCATTCAATGCCATTTCCTATATTACCGTACGTGCGATTTTGGCATTATTGACCGCACTTTTCATTTCTTTATGGATTGGTCCGAAAGTGATCAAACGCCTTCAAATTTTAAAATTTGGGCAAGAAGTGCGTAATGACGGTCCTGAAAGTCACTTTGCGAAAAAAGGTACACCAACTATGGGCGGTGTGATGATTTTATTCTCCATTGGTGTGAGTACTTTATTGTGGGCCAACTTAGCGAATCCTTATGTTTGGATTTGTTTGTTTGTATTGTTTGGTTATGGTGCAATTGGCTTTGTAGATGATTTCCGTAAAATTACACGTAAAAATACCGATGGTTTAATTGCGCGTTGGAAATATTTCTGGATGTCAGTAGTCGCATTAGTGGCGATCATTTGGTTGTATTGGTTAGGTCATGATACAGATGCAACTCGTTTAGTGATTCCATTCTTCAAAGATATCATGCCGCAATTAGGCCTATTCTATATTGTGTTGTCTTACTTTGTGATTGTGGGCACAGGCAATGCGGTAAACTTAACCGACGGTTTAGATGGTCTTGCGATCATGCCAACAGCGTTAGTCGCGGGTGCATTTGCTTTGATTGCTTGGGCGACTGGTAACGTTAATTTTGCAGAATACTTACATATTCCTTATATCAAATATAGTTCTGAAGTCGTGGTGTTCTGTACCGCAATCGTAGGCGCGGGCTTAGGATTCTTATGGTTTAACACTTATCCGGCTCAAGTCTTTATGGGTGATGTAGGTTCTCTAGCACTTGGTGGCGCACTCGGTGTTGTTGCCATCCTTGTTCGTCAAGAATTCTTATTAGTGATTATGGGCGGTGTATTTGTTGTTGAAGCCTTGTCTGTAATTTTACAAGTGGGTTCCTACAAATTAAGAAAGCAGCGTATTTTCAGAATGGCACCAATTCATCATCACTTTGAATTAAAAGGTTGGCCAGAACCAAGAGTGATTATTCGGTTTTGGATTATATCCTTGATGTTGGTGTTGATGGGGCTTGTAACGCTCAAACTAAGATAATTTTTGTAGGGTGCACTTGTTGCACCCTGCGTGATCCCAGAATACGAGAGAAGAAAAACAACATGACAACTCTATATCAAAATAAAACTATCACCATCATAGGCCTTGGAAAAACAGGCCTTTCTTGCGTTGAATATCTTCAATCTCAACAAGCGAATATCCGTGTGATTGATACACGCGAACATCCTGCTGGCGCAGAGCAATTACCTAAAAATGTTCCTTTACACACAGGTAGTCTAAATCAACAATGGTTACTTGAAAGCGATACTATTGTCATTAGCCCAGGACTCGCGGTAAAAATACCAGAAATTCAGACCGCACTTTCGGCAGGCGTAGAAGTGATTGGCGATATTGAATTATTCTGCCGAGCAGCAACGAAGCCAATTGTAGGAATTACTGGTTCTAACGGTAAAAGCACCGTGACAACATTGGTCTATGAAATGGCGAAAGCGGCCGGAATAAAAGTGGGAATGGGGGGAAACATTGGCATTCCTGCGTTGTCATTATTAAATGAAGATTGTGATCTTTATGTCTTAGAACTTTCCAGTTTCCAACTTGAAACCACTTATAGTTTGAAAGCGGCTGCAGCGACAGTGCTTAATGTGACTGAAGATCACATGGATCGCTATGTTGATTTAGAAGATTATCGCCAAGCCAAATTGCGTATTTACCACAATGCGGAAACAGCAGTAGTGAATTTAGAAGATAAACTCACGTTTGGCGAAGGTGAAAATCAAGCTAAGAAGGTTGTGTCTTTTGCTGAAAATCAATCGGATTACTGGTTAAAAACCGAAAATGGTAAACAGTACTTAATGGCGAAAGAGGAAGTGATTTTACCTTGTGATGAAGCGACCTTAGTTGGCCGTCATAATTACATGAATATTTTAGTGGCGACAGCGTTAGCGCAAGCAGTAGGCATAAATTTAGAGGCAATTCGTACCGCACTTCGTCAATTTAAAGGCTTAGATCATCGTTTCCAATTAGCACATCAAGCTAATGGCGTTCGTTGGATTAATGATTCCAAAGCCACTAATGTAGGTAGCACCGTTGCAGCATTAGCGGGTTTATATGTTGAGGGAACGTTACACCTTTTATTAGGTGGTGATGGTAAAGGTGCAGATTTTTCTGAATTAAAGGATTTAATCAATCAGCCTCATATTTCAACATATTGCTTTGGTCGTGATGGCAAACAACTCGCGACACTTTCAAGTCAAAGCCATTTGTTTGAAACCATGGAACAAGCCATTTCATTTTTACGTCCACATTTAAAATCAGGCGATATGGTGTTATTATCTCCTGCTTGTGCAAGTTTGGATCAGTTTGCCTCTTTTGAAAAACGTGGCGAAGAGTTTACTCGTTTAGCAAAATTAGCTTAAAGAATCAGGGTAGTAATGGAATTTATCAATAAAATTAAACAAAATTATGAACAATGGGCGAGAGTGACGCCGCAAGGATTACTTTACGATCGCGCATTGTTTTGGCTTTTTGTCGTGCTATTACTGATTGGTTTGGTGGCGGTAACTTCTGCTTCGATGCCTTACAGTGCACGCGTATTTAATGATACATTCTATTTTGCTAAACGTGATGCCGTTTATGTCTTACTTTCTTTAGCGACTTGTTATTTAACTCTCCAAATTTCTTCTTCTCAATGGGAAAAGTGGCACGCTAAAATTTTCTTATTAGCCATTGTTTTATTAATACTGGTTCTCGGTATCGGTACTTCTGTTAATGGTGCTAAACGTTGGATTTCTTTAGGGATTTTAAATTTCCAGCCTGCGGAATTTGCCAAGCTAGCGCTAACCTGTTTCCTAGCAAGCTATTTTACGCGTCGTTATGATGAAGTGCGTGGTAAAAAATTCAGTGCGGTTAAGCCTTTCATTGTGATGGGGGTATTAGGTGTATTCTTACTCGCTCAACCTGACTTAGGGAGTACCGTGGTACTATTTGTGATCACTTTCGGTATGCTTTTTATTGTCGGTGCAAATTTTTGGCAATTTATTTTGCTAATTGGTACAGGCATACTTCTCTTTATTTGGTTAGTTCTTTCAGCCTCTTATCGTTTAAAACGGTTTACCGGTTTCTTAGAGCCGTTTAAAGATCCTTACGGAACAGGATTCCAGTTAACGAATTCATTGATGGCGTTTGGTCGTGGTGAAATTAGTGGGGAAGGACTGGGTAACTCCATTCAAAAACTTGATTATCTTCCTGAAGCACATACTGACTTTATCATGGCGATTATTGGTGAAGAATTCGGTTTTATTGGTATTTTGGTGGTTGTGATTCTCTTGGGGTTATTGATTTTCCGTGCGATGAAAATTGGACGTGAATCTCTCATATTAGAACAGCGTTTCCGTGGCTTTTTTGCTTTAGGTATTAGTTTCTGGATTTTCTTCCAAGGTTTCGTCAATCTTGGCATGGCCTTAGGAATGTTACCAACAAAAGGTTTAACTTTCCCATTAGTGAGTTACGGTGGTTCAAGTATCATTATTATGTCAGCAACTGTGGGAATTTTATTGCGTATTGACCATGAAAATAGATTACAACGTGGTGGTCAAGCACGTTTGAGAGATGATTAGGGATATTTATGAGTAAAAAATTATTAGTTATGGCGGGTGGTACTGGTGGACATGTTTTCCCTGCCATCGCGGTTGCTCAAACCTTACAAAAAGAAGGTTGGGAAATTTGCTGGTTAGGCACAAAAGATCGAATGGAAGCACAGCTTGTACCAAAACATGGTATTCCGATCCGTTTCATTCAAATTTCAGGGTTACGTGGTAAAGGCATAAAAGCTTTACTCGGTGCGCCTTTTGCTATTTTAAGAGCGGTACTACAAGCTCGTAAAATTATTCAAGAATATCAACCTAATGCGGTATTAGGTATGGGCGGGTATGTTTCAGGTCCAGGTGGTATTGCGGCAAAACTTTGTGGCGTGCCGGTTATTTTACATGAACAAAATGCCGTAGCGGGCTTAACCAATGAATGGTTAGCTAAAATTGCAACCCGAGTTTTACAAGCTTTTCCAACAGCATTCAAAGATGCCGAAGTTGTAGGAAACCCAGTTCGCCAAGATTTATTTGAAATGCCATCACCACAAGCACGTTTTTTAGAAAGAAGCGGAAAATTGAGAGTACTTGTCGTGGGTGGAAGCCAAGGGGCTCGCGTACTCAATCAAACGATTCCACAAGTGGTTGCTCGTTTGGCAGATAAACTAGAAGTGCGTCATCAAGTAGGTAAAGGTTCTGTTGAAAGTGTGACTGCACTTTATGGTGAACATGCAGATTCGGTCAAAATTACAGAATTTATTGATGATATGGCAGAAGCCTACGCATGGGCTGATGTGGTGATTTGTCGTTCTGGTGCCTTAACAGTATGTGAATTAGCTGCAGTGGGGACTCCAGCAATTTTTGTGCCATTCCAGCACAAAGATCAACAACAATATTTAAATGCAAAATATCTTGCCGATGTCGGTGCAGCAAAAATCGTTCAGCAAAATGAATTAAATGCGGATGTGTTAGTTGATTTCTTAGAAAAAACAGATCGTGAAACCTTGTTAGCGATGGCGATTAAGGCAAAAGAAATGTCAGCACCATTAGCGGCTAAACGTGTAGCTGATGTCATTGTAGAGAATGCGAAATAAGAACAGAGAAGTTGAGGGATAGTAAATAAAAACCCTTAACCTAAAAGTGCGGTTAAAAATAAAGGTGAAATAATATGAAACATATTTCGGACGAGATTAGAAAAATTATTCCTGAGATGCGTCGGGTTCAACAAATTCATTTCATTGGTATCGGCGGTGCCGGTATGAGTGGGATTGCCGAAATTTTATTAAATGAAGGTTATGATATCTCTGGTTCTGATATTGCAGATGGTGTCGTGACTCAACGTCTTGCTCAAGCTGGCGCAAAAATTTTCATTGGCCACCAAGCGGAAAATGTGAAAGGGGCAAGTGTCGTTGTTGTATCAAGCGCGATCCATGAAGATAACCCAGAATTAATCGCCGCTAAACAAAATCGTATTCCCGTGATTCAGCGAGCACAAATGTTAGCTGAAATTATGCGTTTTCGTCATGGTATTGCAGTTGCGGGTACCCATGGTAAAACCACAACTACTGCCATGATTTCGATGGTGTATACTCAAGCGAAATTGGATCCAACTTTCGTTAATGGTGGTTTAGTTAAATCAGCCGGTAAAAATGCGCATTTAGGTGCAAGTCGCTATTTAATTGCAGAAGCAGATGAAAGTGATGCGTCTTTCCTACACTTGCAACCAATGGTTTCTGTGGTAACCAATATTGAACCGGATCATATGGATACGTACGGTGGTGATTTTGAGAAGATGAAAGCCACTTATGTGAAGTTCTTACATAACTTACCATTCTACGGTTTGGCGGTGATGTGCGCAGATGATGCGGTATTAATGGAACTTGTTCCTCAAGTTGGACGCCAAGTGTTAACCTATGGTTTCAGCGAGCATGCTGACTATCGTATTGAAGATTATGAACAAACGGGTTTCCAAGGTCATTACACCGTAGTTTGCCCAAGTGGTGAACGTATCAATGTATTATTGAATGTACCAGGTAAACACAATGCGTTAAATGCGACAGCCGCACTTGCTGTGGCAAAAGAAGAAGGCATTGGCAATGAAGCGATTTTAGAAGCGCTTGCTGATTTCCAAGGTGCGGGCAGACGTTTCGACCAATTAGGTGAGTTTATTCGTCCAAATGGTAAGGTACGCTTAGTAGATGATTATGGCCATCACCCAACAGAAGTTGATGTAACAATTAAAGCGGCACGCGAAGGTTGGGGGGATAAACGTATAGTCATGATCTTCCAACCTCACCGTTATTCACGTACTCGCGATTTATTTGATGAATTCGTGCAAGTATTATCCCAAGTGGATGCATTGATTATGTTAGACGTGTATGCGGCAGGTGAAGCACCAATCGTCGGTGCAGATAGTAAAGCACTTTGTCGTTCTATTCGTAATCTAGGAAAAGTCGATCCAATTTTAGTTTCTGATACGGAACAACTTGGCGATGTATTAGATCAAATTATTCAAGATGGTGATTTAATTCTTGCCCAAGGTGCGGGAAGTGTAAGCAAAATTTCTCGTGGTTTAGCTGAGCGTTGGAAAGCATAAGTACACTGAAAAATAACCGAACTTTTGATGAAGAATAAAAAGAAAACAGGATAAAACAATGAATTTAAAACAAGAAAAAATTGCTGTGTTGTTAGGTGGCACATCAGCTGAACGTGAAGTTTCTCTTAATTCTGGCGCAGCCGTGTTAAACGCATTAGTGAGCCAAGGTTATAATGCACATGGTATCGATCCTAAAGAATATAATGTCGCGAATTTAAAGGCTGATGGTTTTGATCGTGTCTTTAACATTTTACATGGTCGTGGTGGTGAAGATGGCACCATGCAAGGTTTATTAGAACAAATCGGTTTGCCTTACACTGGTTGTGGCGTGATGGCTTCAGCATTAACCATGGATAAAATGCGTACTAAAATGTTATGGAAAGCCTTTGGTTTACCTGTTGCCGATATGGAGATCGTGACGAAAGAAAACGCTCACGAACTAAACCCACAAGCTGTGGTCGAAAAATTAGGTTTACCCTTGATGGTTAAGCCATCTCTTGAAGGTTCAAGTGTGGGTTTAACGAAAGTAAAAGCAGTCGAAGAATTAAAAAGTGCGGTCGATTATGCACTCAAATTTGATAACACCATTTTGATTGAAGAGTGGTTAGCGGGTGATGAATTAACTGTGCCTGTTTTAGGTGGCGAAGTATTGCCTGCTGTTCGCATTGTGCCAGAAGGTGAGTTTTATGATTACGATGCGAAATATATTTCAGATAACACTCAATATTTTTGCCCTGCCGGCCTTTCAGCTGAGCGTGAGCAAGAATTAGCGAAATTAGTTAAACGTGCTTATGATGTTGTGGGTTGTCGTGGCTGGAGCCGCATTGATGTGATGACTGATGCACAAGGTAATTTCCGTTTAGTCGAAGTAAACACAAACCCTGGCATGACAAGTCACAGTTTATTCCCTAAATCTGCGTCAACAGTCGGCATTTCATTTGAACAACTCGTCGTGAAAATTTTGGAGTTGAGTGCGTAATGAATGTAATTAAGCGCAAAAATACACCGCCAACGCAATTTGGTCGCTCATCTAACGGAGAAGGTAAGTTCCGTTTTATGTTGCAGATTAAACTTGCTTTGGTGTTACTTTGTGCGGGGCTAGGGTATTTCGTTTATTCAAACTGGCAAAATTGGCTCGAAAGCTTAGACGGTGATAGAAAAATTACAGCCTACGCATTAGTGGGCCAAAATGAATTTACCACTTATCCAGATGTGCAAGACGTATTACTCAAAATGGGTTCACTTAAGGGCTTCTGGGGACAAGACGTTAAGCAAATTCAAGAGCAGCTTGAAACGATCCCTTGGGTAAAAGGTGCGGTAGTTCGCAAAATTTGGCCAAATCGTTTAAGTATCTGGTTATCAGAATATCAGCCAGTCGCCATTTGGAACAAAACAGAGTTCGTCACAAAAGAGGGAACAGTTTTCCAATTGCCGATGGATAAGTTAAAAGAAAAAGCTTTACCTTATTTAGGTGGTCCTGATTATCAAAGCTTGAAGGTCTTAGAGGCTTGGAATCAAATTTTCGCCGATTTTAAAGCCAAAAATTTAGTGGTTAAAGGTGTGCGAATTGATGACCGCGGTGCGTGGCAAGTTACGCTAGATAATGATATAGTATTGAAACTTGGGCGCGGAGATTGGAAACCAAAATTAGATCGATTTGTAACGATTTACCCACAAATTGAAGTGCCTGAAGGTAAACGAATTGATTATGTAGATTTGCGCTATGCATCTGCATCAGCGGCGGTTGGATTGACAGAGAAATAAAAATAATTCATTAGGTGTAATAAGAAAATGGGAAAAGAGTTGGAACCGAAAGTAATTGTAGGTCTTGAAGTTGGTACATCAAAAGTTGTTGCTGTCGTTGGGGAAGTGCTTCCTGATGGCGTAGTAAATGTACTTGGCGTGGGTAGTTGTCCATCGAAAGGGATTGATCGTGGCAGTATTACTGATTTAGATGCCGTTGTTAACTCTATCCAACGTGCTATTGAAGCGGCTGAATCAATGGCTGATTGCCAAATTATGAGTGTGACTCTTGCAATTACGGGTGAACATATTCAAAGCCTGAATGAGAGCGGTTTCGTTGCTATTTCTGAAAATGAAGTGACTCAAGAAGAGATTGATGATGCTTTACACACAGCAAGCTCAGTAAAATTACCTGAAGGCCTTTCTTTATTACACATTATTCCTCAAGAATACGCGGTAGATAAACAAGTTAATATTAAAAATCCATTAGGTCTACACGGTGTTCGTTTGAAAGCAAATGTACACCTAATCGCTTGTCACCAAGACTGGCAAAATAACTTGAAAAAAGCGGTTGAGCGTTGTGGATTACAAGTTGATAAAGTGGTGTTCTCCGGCTTTGCAGCAACACATTCTGTTTTAACTGAAGATGAAAAAGATTTAGGCGTGTGCTTAATCGATTTTGGTGCGGGTACTATGAATGTGATGGTTTATACCAATGGTTCATTACGCTTTAGCAAGGTTATTCCTTATGCTGGCAATATTGTCACTAATGATATTGCTCATGCATGCACCGTTTCTCGTGCAGAAGCCGAACGCATTAAAGTGAACTATGCAAGTGCATTGTATCCAGCTCGCCTACATGGTGATAAAAAAATTGAAGTAGCAAGTATTGGTGGGCGAGCGCCACGTGCTTTAACAAAAAGTGATTTATCTTTAATCACTTCAGCAAGATATATTGAACTATTAGGCGTTGTTAAGGACGAATTAGATAAGCTTAAAGCAGATTTAGAAAGCAAACATATTAAATTTGAATTAATTGCTGGTGTCGTTATTACCGGTGGTGGTGCACAAATTGAAGACTTAAAAGATTGCGCTTCGAATGTATTTGGTTGCCAAGTGCGTATTGGTAGTCCATTGAATATTACAGGCTTAACGGATTATGTAAATCGCCCGCAATATTCAACTGTAGTCGGATTACTACAATATCATCACCAAAATAGTGATAATGATCCTGTAGATAGTAACTATGGTGATGAAGGTGTTGGTAGAAAATTCTGGAAAGGCCTTAAAAATATTTTCAACAAAGTGAAATCAGAATTTTGATAATTTTGACTTTTTCATTTACAATGAGAAAGATTTAACTTTTATTAATATGCTAGCAGAGTATTAGCAGTAACGGAGAACAGCAAATGTTATACCCAGAGTATGGTGATTTTGAAGAGCAAACAGGTGCACTGATTAAGGTTGTCGGTGTTGGTGGAGGCGGCGGTAACGCAGTTAACCACATGGTTGCTAACATGGTGCAACAAGAATTCAATGGTAATTTCTTGGGCGAAAGTGCAATTGATAGCGATGAGCACGGTAAGATCGTGTTCTATGCGGTGAATACCGATGCACAAGCATTACGCAAAAGCCAAGTTCAACAAACTGTACAAATTGGTGGGGCAACAACGAAAGGTCTTGGTGCGGGCGCAAACCCAAATGTAGGTCGTAAAGCGGCTGAAGATGACCAAGAAGAAATCCGTAAAATGCTTGAGGGTGCAGACATGGTCTTTATCGCAGCCGGTATGGGCGGTGGTACAGGTACTGGTGCGGCACCAATCGTTGCTAAAGTAGCGAAAGAATTAGGCATTTTAACTGTTGCTGTTGTTACTAAGCCATTTAGCTTTGAAGGCAAAAAACGTATGCAATTTGCTGAATTAGGGATTAAAGATCTTTCACAATATGTGGATTCAATGATCATTATTCCTAACCAACAAATCCAAAAAGTTCTCCCTAAAAATGCAACGTTAATTGATGCTTTTGCTGCTGCAAATGACGTATTACGTAACTCTGTTATGGGTATCTCCGATATGATTACCTCTCCAGGTTTAATCAACGTGGACTTTGCAGACGTAAGAACAGTTATGTCGGAAATGGGCCAAGCAATGATTGGTTTCGGTTCAGCTCAAAGTGAACCAGGTGCGGGTCGTGCAGAAGAAGCAGCACGTCTTGCAATTAAAAATGATTTATTAGAGAAAGTCGATCTTTCTAACGCTAAGGGTATCCTTGTTAATATTACCTCAGGTATGGATCTCGGCTTTGACGAATTTAACGTGGTAGGTGACACAGTAGGTAGCTTTGCATCAGAAGACGCAACTATCGTAGTAGGTACCAGTTTAGTTCCTGAAATGAGCAATGAAATTCGTGTAACGATCGTTGCGACAGGTTTAGGTGATGTAGTTTCAGCAGAGCCTGTAGTGATTGCTCGTCCTCAAGCGACAGTGCAACAAGCTCAAGTTCAACAACCTGTAGCGCAAGAAACGATTCAACCACAACCGCCAGTTGGTTTACATGGTTTAGATGCATTAAGACATAATCCACAACCAGAACCAGCACAGGAACAAAATTCGCAATACGGTAACTTAAATAAACCGCTTGATCCAAGTCGTTTAGAACAGTTAAGAAATAATCCTAATTTCTTCAATCCGGCATCATTTGGTCGTGATGAGAAATAAGAGTAAAAGTAATCTTGTTGTGAATCAATAAGGTAAAAGAGATGATTAAACAAAGAACATTAAAACAAAGCATTAAAGTCACAGGTGTAGGCTTACATAGCGGTAAAAAAGTAACATTAACGTTGCGCCCGGCTATGCCGAATACTGGCGTGATTTACTGCCGTACCGATCTTAATCCGCCGGTGACTTTTCCTGCGAATGCGGATTCAGTGCGTGATACGATGCTTTGTACTGCACTTGTGAATGAACAAGGTGTGCGTGTTTCAACCGTAGAGCACTTAAACGCAGCATTAGCAGGTTTAGGTATCGATAATATTATTATTGAAGTTGATGCACCTGAAATTCCAATCATGGACGGTAGTGCAAGCCCATTCATTTACTTGCTTTTAGACGCAGGTATTGAAGAACAAAATGCACCGAAGAAATTTATTCGTATTAAGAAAAATGTACGAGTAGAAGACGGTGACAAATGGGCAGAATTCAAACCTTATAATGGTTTCCGTTTAGATTTCACAATCGACTTTGATCATCCTGCGATTAGTAAAAATGTACGTAATTACGTGATGGATTTCTCAGCACAAGCATTCGTACATCAAATTAGTCGTGCAAGAACCTTTGGTTTCATGAAAGATATTGAGTATCTTCAATCTCAAGGTCTTGCATTAGGCGGTAGCCTAGATAATGCCATCGTATTAGATGATTACCGTATCTTAAATGAAGACGGATTACGCTTCAGAGATGAATTAGTTCGTCATAAAATGCTTGATGCGATTGGCGATCTTTATATGTGTGGCTATAACATCATCGGTGATTTCAAAGCTTATAAATCTGGTCACGGTTTAAATAACAAGCTACTCCGTGCTGTACTTGCCGATCAGGACGCGTGGGAATTTGTTACTTTTGAAGATAAGAAACAAGTTCCACAAGGTTATGTTGCGCCTGCGCAGGTACTCATCTAACAATGTTTTGTTGAAAAGCTATACTTCTTTCGGGAGTATAGCTTTTTTATTTCCCATCTTGCTCTGTTATTTTTGTTTTCTGCGAAGGTAAAGAGCGGTCAAAAATAGAGGTGCTTTTTATTATGAAAAAATTATTTACCGTGCTTCCTCTTGTGCTAGCAACTTCTGCGGCAATGGCATATGAACAAGATAAAACCTATCAATTTACCATATTACACACCAATGATACGCACGGACATTTTTGGCCGAATGCTAAAGGTGAATATGGCTTTCCTGCACACAAAACAATTGTTAATCGCGTAAAAGCTGAAGTCGAGCAAAAAGGTGGCTCACTCGTTTTATTAAATGCAGGTGATTTTAATACTGGTGTACCTGAGTCAGATATGCAAACAGCAGAACCTGACATTAAAGCAATGAATGCAATAGGCTATGAAGCAACCGTATTAGGTAATCACGAGTTTGATAATCCATTACAAATTCTTGATATGCAAGAAAAATGGGCGAATTTCCCATTCTTATCTGCAAATGTGATTAACACCAAAACAGGTAAAACCTTAGTTAAGCCTTATACCATTTTAAATAAACAAGATCTTAAAATTGCTGTGGTTGGTTTAACCACAGAGGATACTGCAAAATTAGGTAACCCAGAATATCTTCACAATGTGAAGTTTGAAGATCCAACAACAGTAGCAAAAGCCACATTAAAAGCGCTAAATGAAAAAGTTAAGCCCGATGTAAAAATCGCTTTAACACATATGGGCTATTACTATGATGCGAAACATGGGTCAAATGCGCCTGGTGATGTAAGTCTTGCACGTAATTTAGATAAAGGCGCATTCGATATGATTATCGGTGGTCACAGCCATGATCCGATTTGTGTGGATGACAAAGGTGTATGGATTAAAGATTATCAACCAACTCAGCCATGTAAACCGGATTTCCAAAATGGTACTTGGATTATGCAAGCATTTGAATGGGGTAAATACGTTGGTCGAGCTGACTTTGAGTTCAAAAATGGTGAATTAAAATTAGTGAATTATCAATTAATTCCAGTGAACTTGAAGAAAAAAGTGAAAAAAGAAGATGGCAAAACAGAATATGTGAACTATGCCGAAGAAATTCCACAAGATCCAGAAATGGAAAAACTTTTAAAATCTTACCAAGATAAAGGTGATGCTTTATTAAGCCAAAAAGTGGGTAAACTAAATGGTAAGTTAGAAGGTGATCGTACCATTATTCGTTTTGAACAAACTAACCTTGGTCACTTAATTGCAGAAGCACAACGCCAAAAAGCGAAAGCAGACATTGGTATCATGAACTCAGGTGGTATTCGTGATTCTATCCAAGAAGGTGATGTGACTTATAAAGACATTTTAAAAATCCATCCATTTGGTAACATTGTGAGCTATTTTGAATTAACCGGTAAAGAATTATTGGATTATTTAAATGTGGTGGCATTGAAAGAAGTAGATTCTGGTGCCTATGCACAATATTCAGGTATCAGCATGACAGTGAATCGTGCGGATAAGAAAGTTGAAAATGTGAAAATTCAAGGCAAACCATTGGATTTAAATAAAATTTACCGTATTTCTGTACCAAGTTATAATGCTGCAGGTGGAGATGGTTATCCGGTTATGACCAAAAATCCAACTTTTGTTAATACAGGTTTTATTGATGCGGATGTTTTAAAAGAATTTTTTGAGAAAAATTCACCTATTAATGCGGAGAAATACATCCCTCACAATGAAGTAACCTTTAAATAAGGAATGAAATGGCATTAGATTTATCAGAAATTCGTCAGCAAATTACGCAAATTGATCGCAGCTTGTTAAAGCTGCTTTCAGAGCGTCACCGCCTGGCATATGATGTGGTGAGAAGCAAAGAGGTCACGCAAAAAGCGTTGCGTGATTTAGAGCGTGAACAACAGCTCTTACAAGAGCTTGTGCAATTTGCTGAAAGTCAAAATTATCAGCTTGAACCACAATATATTACGTCAGTCTTCCAAAAGATCATTGAAGATTCTGTGCTCACACAGCAAGTGTACTTGCAGAAAAAGCTCAATGAGCAACGAGAAGAAACGTTACATATTGCTTTCTTAGGCAAGCGTGGTTCTTACTCTAATTTGGCTGCGCGTAATTATGCGGCTCGTTATAACCAGCAGTTTGCTGAAATCAGTTGTGATTCCTTTGCTCAAATTTTTGAAAAGGTCGAAAGTGGAGAAGCTGATTATGGTGTACTGCCTTTAGAAAACACCACGTCAGGTGCAATTAATGAAGTTTATGATCTGCTTCAACATACTACCTTATCTTTGGTGGGCGAGTTGGCTTATCTTATCAAGCACTGTGTTTTAGTGAATGAGCAAGATGATTTAAGCAAAATTGATACGCTTTATAGCCATCCACAAGTGATCCAGCAGTGTAGTCAATTTATTCAAAGTCTTGAGCGTGTGCATATTGAATTCTGCGAAAGTAGCTCTCATGCAATGCAGCTCGTGGCAAGCTTGAATAAACCGAATATTGCGGCATTAGGCAATGAAGATGGTGGTAAACTTTATGGCTTACATGTGTTAAAACATAATATTGCTAACCAAGAAAATAACATTACGCGTTTCATCGTAGTGGCAAAACAAGCTCGTGAAGTTTCACCACAAATCCACACGAAAACCTTATTGTTGATGACTACATCGCAACAAGCGGGTTCTTTAGTGGACGCCTTACTTGTGTTTAAAAAGCACGGTATTAATATGACCAAGCTTGAATCTCGTCCTATTTATGGCAAACCTTGGGAAGAAATGTTCTATTTAGAAATTGAAGGAAATATTCATCATCCAGATACCCAAATTGCCTTGGAAGAGCTTAAGCAATTCAGTAATTATCTGAAAGTGCTTGGTTGTTATCCAAGTGAAATAGTGAAACCTGCGAAGGTATAATGAAAATAAAAAAGAGCGGTCGATTTAAAACAACGTTAAAATCGACCGCTCTTTTTATTGGGAATTCTTAAGCTTTTTTCAAGAACTCTGATTTCAACATGATTTTGCCACAATCGACGTTGTGATCACCGTTGACTAAACGGATGTTTTTGAATTTAGTGCCTTTCTTCAACACTTCAGATGAACCTTTTAATTTTAAATCTTTAATTAAAAGCACATCATCACCATCGGCTAATAAATTACCGTTGCTGTCTTTGACAATCAGTTGATCTTCATCGGCTTCAACTGCTTCGTTACCATTCCACTCATTGCCACAATCAGGGCAAATAAAATTCACAGAATCATGATAAACATATTCACCTTTACATTTTGGGCAAGCTGGCATTTGATCCATTTCTTTTTCCTTCTTTATCTGATTTAAGCAAAGTATAATGCGCACGGAGTATAACAAAAAAGTGACTATTCGCCAAAAAATGGGCATTTCACGGAATTTATGAGGTATTTATGAAAAAAATCATGCTTTTGAGCGCTGTGATGGGGAGTTTAATCTCAGCCAATACATTCGCTCACAATATTCAACCTAATCAACTTTTAGCCAATGTAACGGTTTCGGATAAAGGCGAAATCACTTTAAATGGCAATGATGTAGCGTATAAATCGTGGAGCTCAACGGCATTACCTGGCAAAGTCCGTGTGATTCAGCATATTGCAGGCAGAAGTGCGGCAAAAGAGAAAAATCAAGCGATGATCGAAGCCATCAAAGCAGCTCATTTTAACCAAGCCAAATATCAAACCACGACGATTATTAATGCAGATGATGCTGTTGTGGGCACAGGCATGTTTGTGAAAAGTAGTGCAGAAAAAGGCAAAAAAGAAAATGCCCACAGCCAAGTGATTTTAGATGATAAAAGTGCGGTCAAAAATGCATGGGGATTACGTGAAAAAGACAGCGTGATTATTTTGCTTGATAAAACCGGCAAGGTGCAATTTGTGAAAGAAGGTAAATTGACGGATGATGAAGTCAAGGAAGTCATTTCACGAGCAACAGCGTTAATGGCGAAGTAATATAGCAATAAGCGGAAGTTGTCTTCCGCTTTTTATCCTTTGAAATCCTTCATTAATTTTCTCAATGTGCCACAATTTCGTTGAAATTTACGGCAATGTGTACAGATGGCAAGATGCAAATTGAGCCCAATTTTTTCTTTAGTCATTAATGAGCGTTCTTGTGCATCTGAAATGAGGCGAGTCGCTTGGCGACATTTCATAAAGTCACTCCTTAAAGTTTATGAGATAAGCAGTTTTGAAGTTGTAAGCGGGCACGATAGAGTGTCGTGTGCAAGTTACTTATGCTTAATTGATTTTCTTGGCAAATTTCTTCAGAAGATAATTCCAAAAACTCTCTCATCATAAAAATCTTGGCTTGTTTGGCTGGCAGGCAAGTTAAGCAAGTTTCAAAAATCAGCCAGAATTCTTCAGAATAGACCGCACTTTCGCTCAGTTCGAGATCGAGTGGAGAATGTTCAGCTTTCCAGTGTCCACCTTCATCAAAGAAATGATTAGTTTGTTCTTCATCTTCAATTTCGGTTTCTAGCACTAATTTGCCTTTCTGGCGAAGAAAATCAATGATTTTATTTTTTAAGATAGCAAAGACCCAGGTCTTAAATGCCGCTTGTCGTTTAAATTGCTCAAGATGGTTAAATGCACTTAAAAAACTCTCTTGCACCAAATCTTCAGCTAATACAGAATCGCCCACCTGTAATGTGGCAAATTTCAGCATTTGCTCTCTAATTTGAGCCAAGTCTTTATTGGAAATTCCAGTTTCCATATTTTTTCCTTGAAAAAAGTGTAAGAAATAGATTTCTCATTCGTCTAATGATAATGAAAGGGGAAACCTTTCCATCCAATGCTAATTATTCACAAATTAAGGAAGATTCAAAATGAAAAATATTACTGCAAAAACAACCTTTACTGCTATTGCTGCACTTTTCTTCGCAACCAGTCTTTATGCGACCGATATGAAATCTAATGAAATGTCGATGGCAAAAGATTCCATGCCGATGACAAAAGACGCTATGCCGATGACAAAAGACGCTATGCCGATGACAAAAGACGCTATGCCAATGCAAAATGACAAAATGGCATCTGATGGGATGATGAAATCTCATGATATGAAATCTCACGACATGAAAATGGATAATATGAAATCAGAAGGAATGAAATCTGATGATATGAAAACAAAAGAAATGAAAGCAAAAGAAATGAAGAAAAAAGCAAAAACAATGGAAAAACCGAAAATGTAATGCTTTCTTCTTAAAAGAAAAACTGCGGTCAATTTGACCGCAGTTTTTGTATCAAAGTGAGATTATTGTTTACGCCACGTCGTGCCGTTAGGGCCGTCTTCTAACACAATTCCCATTGCAGTGAGTTCATTACGAGCCGCATCTGCAGCAGCCCAATCTTTAGCAGCACGCGCTTCGTTGCGTTATTTGATGAGCGCTTCAATTTTTGCGACTTCATCATCGTCAGAGCCCGCTTGTAAGAATTTTTCTGGATCTTGTTGAAGTAAACCTAAGATACCCGCTAATTCACGTAAACGAGCAGCAAGACCATTGGCTTTTTCTGTATCTTCAGTTTTCAATTTATTGATTTCACGAGCCATTTCAAATAGGACAGAAAGAGCGTTCGGCGTATTGAAATCATCGTCCATCGCTTGCCCCAAGGTTATATAGTCGCCCTCTTGCATCCATTCATATTTAAAGCTGCGAAACCAACGCTCCATTGGGGCATTATCCCAACAGTTACCTCGGCGACTCATACTTTGGGATAAAGCACTTCAGCATTAATCCAATTCACCCAGGTGTTTTCCAATAATGGAATTAAGGGAGTGCTATCTTCAACAACTGTATTTAAGGCAGATAATACCTCTTCTAAAGACGAAGGTTGTTCTTGTATATAACTTAATAGCCAAAAGTCAAGTTCAGATAAGCGTTGTTGCAGAATATTAAAATCGCTATCCCGCCATATAACAGCTTGCATAGGGTTTTCATCAAATTGTTTAAAATCGCTTGATAAAAAATCGACTTCATAGCTTTTTAAATAAGCTGCATCAGATAACTGCATTACGCTATACTTATTCCACTCAAATTTTTCAGGTACTTTTGCTAAAGAAACTTCTGCAAGTAATTGAGTATTTTCAAAATCCATCAATGCCAGTATATTGGCGTCAAAACTCTCTTTTTCTTGACAAAATAAGAGAAATTCTCCAGCAATATCTTGAAAATAAGGAGAATGTGATTTTCCTGTTAATACAAACATTTCTTTTGTCTGAGACCAACTCTCAGCAGAAACGTGTTTAGGCGCTTCAACAAAACAACGGTCAATAAAACCAAAGATGTTATTTCGAACTAAACGAGCATAAACAGCAAGGCGATTCGGAGCATAACCATTTAGAGGTTGAGCATGAGCCAATCGAACTGCTGTGGCAAGTGCTTTTTGTGTTTCAATAAGCGAAGGTTTAGGCTGCATAGGATATTACCTCTTTTTGAGCATATTTTTGCTGTAGTTGTGCAATATGTTCAACTTCAGCATAAAGTTCTGCAAATGGAGGGAAATTGAAATCACGCTCTAATAATGTTGGCGGAATGGCAGGTAGTCGTTGATAGGCATATTCTAATAAATCCCACACAGTACCTTTTACTGCCTCACCGTGCGTATCAATTAATAACTCTGGTAAATGGCGATATGCCCCTTTTATTTTATTAAATGATTCTCCTTCTAAATCCTCCACAACTTGTGCTGCAGAATGTTCTTCGTCGTGTCCTGCAATATGAATGTAATTGACACGTTTCACATCTACTTGATCTAAAAAAACATAAGGATCAAGTAAACCGTGATTGACGCCATTTACATAAATATTATTCACATCTAAATGAATACCACAATCCGCTTCTTGTGCAATAGCATTTAAAAATTCTACTTCATTCATTGTGCTGGTGGGAGAGTGTAAATAATAAGAGGTGTTTTCTAATGAAATTTGTAATCCTAAAAAATCTTGCACATAGCGGATTCTCTGTGCTACGTGTTTTACAGCTTCTTCAGTAAATGGCATAGGTAATAAATCATATAAATGCCCTTCACATTCACAATAACTCAAATGTTCAGAAAAAAATGTCGAATTATATTGAGTCATTAATGCTTTAGTATTTTTTAATAACTCGCGATCAAGTGGTGCTTGCCCGCCTAATGAAAGTGATAGTCCGTGTACCGCAAGTGGATATCTTTCAGCGGCTTGATCAAATTTATAACGAGCAGCTCCTCCCATTTTTACCCAATTTTCTGGCGCAACTTCCATAAACTGAATCGCATTATTTGACGATAAATTCAAAAAATCATCCGCTAAATCTCGACGATACCCTAATCCTGCACCTTGTAACATAATTATTTACTCCTTTTAATACAACACTGGCGTAAATTTACACCAGTGTTATGTATGGCATCTAGATTTAAATACGATTATTTAGAACCGCATTTACCTTCACCACATTTACCTTCTGCAGCTTTTGGTTTGCTCGCACCACATTTACCTTCTGCGGCTTTCGTTTCGTTTGCACCACATTTACCTTCTGCAGCTTTTGTTTTCACACATTTATCGCCTACACAAGGTGTTGCAGCTTTATCCATACTGCTTGATTTTGGCTCAGCGTGTGCAACAGTGGCTACTGTCATCGTTAATGCTCCTGCTAATGCGGCTAAAGTGGATAATTTTTTCATTTAAATCTCCTAGAATTTGATATTGAATATATAGTTAGAGAAATTTCAACCAGCTTTTAGTTGGATAAACCTTCTTAATAAGCGTGTCTAAAGAGAGTTTCCCTGCTCCCTGCGTAATTAAGATTAATAAAGTTACCACATAAATTAAGGGTAATTTATAACCATTATCACAAACGTTATAACCTGAATCGGCGTGAATGCTATACCACGCGACAGAGATTAAAATCGTTAAACTTAATGCACTAAAACGTGTTAGCACCCCAAATATCAGCAAGAATGGGAAAATTAATTCAGATCCCATTGCAACGTGCCAATTAATATCGGCTGGAATAAGATTAAATGGAAAAGGAAAACGATCTTGTATTTCAGTAAACCAATTTTGACCATTCCATTTTTCTAACCCTGCCTCTAAAAATTCCCACGCAAGAAAAAAGCGTAAAATCAATAAACTTACGCCGCTGCTGATACCTTGCATCTTACAATCTTTCATTTTTTCCTCTGATTGATTACCTATTTTATGAAACTATTTAGTTCATTATGGTAGGAAATGCTTCCTAGTTATTCTATTAGTCGGAGATAAGCCTTTTTTCTTACACTTTTTTTCAAAAAATTGAAAATATTATTTTTTGTAAAAATGCAGATAACATTAAGGGCTAAGATTCTAATAATCTTCGCCCTTTTATCTTTTACTGATTAATGTAGTGATCAGCTAATTCAACAGTCCCCGATAGGTTTTTTTTGTTAAAACAGGCGCCAAACCTTGATTGTAACGATGTGGGCGAACAAAATTGTAATACATCACATAATCTCTCACATCGTCCATCGCTTGCCCCAAGGTTAGATAGTCGCCCTTTTGCATCCATTCATATTTAAAGCTGCGGAACCAACGCTCCATTGGAGCATTATCCCAACAGTTACCTCGGCGGCTCATACTTTGAGTTACCTGAATGAAGGTTGAGCGGAATAGCTACACCTTGAGTTTGAAAAAATGGAAAATTGATGTGAAAAATTGCGAGATTATTGTTTACGCCACGTCGTGCCGTTGGCTCCATCTTCTAACACGATACCCATTGCCGTAAGTTCATTACGTGCCGCATCTGCTGCAGTCCAATCTTTAGCGGCACGGGCTTCGTTTCGTTGTTTGATAAGCGCTTCAATTTTTGCGACTTCATCATCGTCAGAGCCAGCTTGTAAGAATTTTTCTGGATCTTGTTGAAGTAAACCTAAGATACCCGCTAACTCACGTAAACGCGCAGCAAGACCATTGGCTTTTTCTGCATCTTCAGTTTTCAATTTATTGATTTCACGCGCCATTTCAAATAGGACAGAAAGGGCATTCGGTGTATTGAAATCATCGTCCATGGCTTCACGGAAGGCTTCCACAAAATTTTCACCGCCAAAAGCAACTGCACTTTGATCTGTACCACGTAAAGCAGTGTATAAACGTTCTAATGCACCTTGTGCTAAGTTCAGGTTTTCTTCGCTGTAATTGAGTTGGCTGCGATAGTGTGCCGTTAGTAAGAAATAACGCACCGCTTCTGCATTGTAGTGGTTTAATACATCACGAATAGTGAAGAAGTTGCCGAGGGATTTCGACATTTTTTCTTTATCTACCATAATCATGCCAGAATGGATCCAATAATTCACATATTGGCCGCCATGAGCACAGCAAGATTGCGCAATTTCATTTTCGTGGTGTGGGAACATTAAATCAGAACCACCACCGTGAATATCAAAATGTTCGCCAAGTTGTTTGCAGTTCATCGCTGAACATTCAATGTGCCAACCTGGACGACCAGCCCCCCATGGGGATGGCCAGCTTGGTTCGTTTTCTTTCGACATTTTCCAAAGCACGAAATCCATTGGATTTTTCTTGATTTCATTAATTTCAATGCGTGCGCCCGCTTGTAATTGGTCGAGATCTTGGCGTGATAATTTGCCGTATTCCTTAAAGCTTTCCACATCAAACATCACATCGCCATTGTCTGCAACATAAGCATGACCACGTGCAATCAGTTTTTCCACAATCTCAATAATTTCAGGAATATGATGTGTCGCACGAGGTTCAAAATCTGGACGTAATACGTTTAATGCATCAAAATCTTTATACATTTCTTGCACCATACGATCTACAAGTTGATCGCAGGTTTCTTTGTTTTCTAATGCACGTTTAATGATTTTATCGTCCACATCTGTGATATTACGCACATAAGTCAAATCGTAGCCTAAAGAGCGTAAATAGCGAGCAATCACATCAAAACACACAAAGGTACGGCCGTGGCCAATATGGCATAAATCGTAAACGGTCACGCCGCACACATACATACCCACTTTTCCTTCATGGATAGGTTTGAAAACTTCTTTTTCTCGAGTGAGGGTATTAAAGATCTTTAACATATTTTTTCTCTTCTGATTGGAATCCGACCGCACTTTTTCTGCTCATGGTGGCACTTTCTCGCCATTTGTGGAATAATGAATGCCTTAATTTTCAAGAGGAAAACAACATGGTTACATTACACACAAATTTTGGCGATATTAAAATTAAACTTGATTTTGATAAAGCGCCAATCACCGCAGAAAACTTTTTAAATTATTGTAAAAACGGTTTCTATAATAACACAATTTTCCACCGTGTTATTGATGGATTTATGATCCAAGGCGGTGGTATGGAAAGCGGAATGCGTGAAAAAGCAACAAACGCACCGATCCAAAATGAAGCTAATAATCGTTTAAGCAATAAACGTGGCACAATCGCCATGGCTCGTACCTCTGATCCACATTCTGCAACGGCACAATTCTTCATTAACGTGGCAGATAATGACTTCTTAAACTACCGTTCAAAAGAGATGTTTGGCCGTGAAGTTGTGCAAGAATGGGGCTATGCCGTATTCGGTGAAGTGGTTGAAGGCATGGATGTGGTTGATAAAATCAAGAAAGTAAAAACCGGTAATAAAGGCTTCCACCAAGACGTTCCAACAGAAGATGTAGTGATTACATCCGTTTCTGTAGAATAATTAATTCGGTGTGTGGATGCGTAATCTGCACACCTTTTTCTTAAGTGAAATAACGCGATGCCTTTCTTCGATACACATACCCATCTTGATTATCTTCATCATGATACTGGTGAGCCATTAGCTCAGCTGGTGGATAACGCTAAGCAAGCTGATGTGCAGAAAATCTTGATTGTGGCGGTAAAAGAGTCGGATTTTAAAACGATTCAAAATATGACCGCACTTTTCTCTGAGCATCTTTATTGTGGGCTTGGGTTGCATCCTCTTTATATCAAAGAGCATCAAGAGCATGATTTAGAGATATTGGATGCGGCATTATCTGTTCGTAATCAAAATTGTACAGCCGTAGCAGAAATAGGCTTAGAATGTGCGATTCCCGATTTATTAACCGATGAATTATGGCAAAAGCAACAACATTTTTTTGAAAGCCAACTTTATCTAGCGAAGAAATACAATCTGTCGGTCAATTTACATAGCCGAAAATCCCATGAGCAATTATTCCGTTTTTTAAAACAAGCCAATTTACCAAAATGTGGTGTCGTGCATGGTTTTTCTGGAAGTTATGATCAAGCTAAACGATTTGTGGACTTAGGGTATAAAATTGGCGTAGGCGGTACCATTACTTATGAACGTGCAAATAAAACCCGCCAAGCGATTGCGAAGTTGCCATTAGAGGCGTTGGTGTTAGAAACAGATACACCAGATATGCCAGTGTTTGGCTTTCAAGGGCAACCTAATCGACCAGAGCGGATTGTTCACACCTTTGAGGCGTTATGTCATTTAAGAAGTGAAAATGCTGAAGTGATCAAAGAAACGGCTTGGCAGAATAGCTTAATCTTATTCGGTTAAACCTTAAAACGGTAAATCACTTGATTGGCTGAACCGCGCCAAACCAAGCTTGGGTCAGCCTGTTCTTGTATAAATTTTCCATCAATGAGCACGTCAATATAAGGCAACATTTGACGTTGATAATCATTAAGTTCATCCAGTTTATAACCCGTCCACACCCAAATGTCCTTATCGGGACATTCTTTTTTGACACGTTGAACAAAAGGAAGTAAGGCTTCAACATTACGAGGATGCATCGGATCTCCACCAGAAAGCGTGAGCCCTTGACGTTTAATGCGCGTATCTTTTAAATCATTGATGATCTGTTGTTCCATCGCCTCATCAAATAATACACCATTATCAAAAGACCAGCTCTTTTGGTTGTAGCAACCACGGCAACCATGCGTACAACCGCTAACGAAAAGGGTACAACGGGTGCCTTCGCCATTTACAACATCGGTAGGGTAGTATTGGAGATAGTTCATGGTTTTACCTTAAAAGTGCGGTTGATTTTCTCGTCAAATTCACTGAATTGATAAATTAACCTTTGCAATACAGGGCCAATTCTTGCATAATAGCCCACCTAATCGCATTGCGATATCAATGGAAATCTTCTCGGTCTCTCGCAACGGTGTCCGGTTTACTCGGTCAGGTTCGGAAGAAAGCAGCCAAAGTCGGAATTTCTGTGTGCCGAGAATAAGCTGGGAAGATTTCCACCCAACTTATCCTTCCTTGTTTTACACACGCTCCACTAATTGTTTGAAGAACCCTTTTTCTAATTGCAATAATTCTGCATAAGTGCCTTTTTCAATTAGCTTCGCTTCATCAATCACAAAAAGTTCATCAAATTGCTCGATCGCCGTTAAGCGGTGAGTCACCATAATTAAAGTTTTATTTTCAGCATGGGCAAGAGTTAAACGCAGAATTTGGCGCTCAGTTTCGCGGTCTAAACCTTCAGTTGGCTCATCTAATAATAAAATTGGCGTATCATTAAGCAAAATACGCGCTAAGCCTAAACGACGTTGTTCTCCACCAGAAAGTGGACGGCCGCCATCACCTAACCAAATATCTAAGCCTTGTTCTTGTTCCAACAATTTGCCTAAACCAACCTGATTTAACACCTCAATCATTTTTTCATCTGAAATCTTGACCGCACTTGCGAATTGCAGATTTTGACGAAGTGTATCGCTAAATACATGAACACGTTGCGTTAAAAAGCAGAATTGGCTGCGTAATGTGTCTTCGGCGTAATCAGCAATCGGCTTGCCAGCAAGAAATAGCTGACCTTGGTTTGCATCGTAATTGCGTACTAAAAGCTGTAATAACGTGGATTTTCCGCTGCCTGTTTTACCTAAAATTGCGACTTTTTTACCTTTTTGAATGGTTAAATTCAAATTCTCTAAAGCACGATTTTGACGTTCAGGATAAGTGAAAGAAAGATCTTTCGCTTCAATTAATGTTGTGGCGTTTTGATCGAACTCCGCTTTGCCATTAAAGGTCACTAATGGTTGCTGTTCGATAATATCTGTCACGCGTTCAGCCGACGCAATGACTTGCCCGATATGTAAGAACGCAGAACCTAATGGCATTAAGATTTCAAACGATGCAAGGGCCGCAAAAGTGAAGAGCGCAATAAATGCCATACGATATTCATCGTTGCCAAATTCCGCTTGTGAGCTAAACCACAACATTGCGGCAATAATCAAACCATTTAAGAAGAGTGAAAGTGCGGTTGAAAATCCGCTTAAATTGGCTTCTTTTTGTTGGTCTGCTTGCCAATTAGCTTCAGTTTTAGCCATGTTATCTTTCAATTTATCTTCGGCATTAAAGAGCAATAATTCCGCTTGTGCTTGGATAAATTCTAAGAATTGGGTGCGATAAAGCGCACGTGAATGCACAAGTTTATCGCCAAATTTTTTACCCAGTTGGTAGAAAACGGTTGGAATGACGAATACTAATAAAAGCAGGCTCGCACCTAGACCTAAGGCTAAAGGTGCATTGACAAAACTTAGGCCAATACACATAGCTAGAATCACAAAAATAGCCGTAATAAATGGCGCAATTAAGCGAAGATAGAGACTATCCAGCGTATCCACATCAGACACTAAGCGGTTTAATAAATCGCTGTTACGGTAGCGATTTAACACAGCAGGACTTAATGGAATAATTTTCTCAAAAACTTGTACCCGTAATTTAGCCAAAATGCGGAAAGTCGCATCGTGTGTTACCAACTTTTCAAAATAACGGAAAAGGGTACGGCCAATGGCAAGCCCACGCACAGAGGCAGAAGGATAGAAGAAATTAAATAACGTGCCAAGACCCGCAATGGCCGTTGCCGCTAAAAACCAACCCGATGTGGTCAGCAAGCCTATGCTAGATGCAAGGCCCGTAATCATTAAAACTAAGCCTAAAAATAAAGGCAACTTGGCGAATTTAAATAAACGTAAAAAGGGAAGTAAAGCACGCATTATTGAATATCCTCTTTTCGTTGAGCCAATAATTCGGCAAAGAAGCCTTGATCTTTTAATTGGTTGAAATGCCCTTGTTGAACAATTTCACCTTCTTGCATCACAAAAATATTGTCGCATTGTTTTAGATCTTCAATACGGTGTGTGATCATTAAGGTCGTTTGGTTATGGCTCATTTCTGCAAGGGCTGCAAGTACCAGATTTTCAGACTGAGCATCGAGGCTAGCTGTTGGCTCATCGAGTAATAATAAATTGCCTTTGCGTAGTAAAGCGCGAGCGATCGCTAAGCGTTGAGCTTGGCCTACAGATACACCTATGCCGCCATCTTTAATTTCGCTATCAAAGCCTAATTTATCGGTAAACTCTTTTGCTTGAGCAGAAATCAAAGCTTGCTCGATTTGTGCGTCGGTGGCTTGAATATCACCCAAAAGTAGATTTTCTTTGATGCTACCTTGTAGTAGTAATGGGTTTTGCCCCACCCACGCAATTTGTTTGCGCCAGTCGCTTAAACGGCTTTGATTAAGTTCCACACCGTTAATTTTTAAGCTGCCTTCATAAGGCAAGAAACCGAGTAATACATTGATTAAAGAGGTTTTTCCTGCGCCACTTTGGCCCACAAGGGCAATATGGCTTTCTTTCGGAATATGGAATGAAAGTGGCTTAGTTAATGGTTGACCTTGTGGAGAAAGTGCCACTAAATTTTCAGCCTGAATTTCGACCGCACTTTGTGCTGGAATTTGTTCATTGCCTTGATGGGCAATTAAATAATCCGCTTCTAAGAAATCGACAATGGCATCAGCAGCACCAATACCGGCTGCACGATCGTGATAGTAAGTACCTAGATCACGTAATGGTTGATAAAATTCTGGTGCCAGAATTAAGCAGAAAAAGCCGGTAAACAAGGTCAGCGTGGTGCCATAAGTACCAAATTCGACTTGGCCTAAATAGCTAAAACCAAAATACACCGCCATTAAAGCAATGGAAATTGAGGTGAAAAACTCTAACACAGCAGAAGAGAGAAACGCCATTTTAAGTACGGCCATGGTCGTTTCACGGAAGTCTTCCGTTGTGTTTTCAATATGTTGTGTTTGTTCCGAAGTGCGGTTGAAAAGACGCAAGGTTTCTAAACCGCGTAAGCGATCCAAGAATTGTGCACTTAAGCGAGAAAGGGTTGCCATATTTTTTTGGCTGCTATCTGCTGCTGCAATTCCTACTAGAATCATAAAAATTGGTACAAGTGGTGCAGTGACCATCAAAATCAATCCTGCCGCCCAGTTGAGTGGGAATACAGCAATTAAAATCACCATTGGTACAATGGCAGACAAACTTTGTTGTGGTAAGAAACGCGCATAGAAGTTATGCAGATTTTCCACTTGTTCAAGCATGATACTTGCCCAGCTTCCGGCTGGTTTATTATTGATGGTGGCCGGCCCAACTTGATGGATTTTATCTAAGATCTTTTGGCGCATGTGATTGCGCAGTAATCGACCTGCTTTAAAGCCAATTTTTTCGCGTAGCCATAAAATAACCGCACGCAAAGCAAAAGTAATGATTAATGTAATAAAATATGGAACCAGTTCAGTGCGATCGACATTTTGCATAATCAGCTTGTCGAGCAATGTCGCAAGAAAATAGGTTTGAGCCACAAGAATTAAGGAAGAAAGTGTGGCAAGGGCAATATTGGTGCGCATTAATTTTTTAACAGGTTGTTGCTGCGCACGAAGCCATTTTTGTAAATATTTTTGGCGAAGTTTGTCCATAGATTTGTAGAGTTAGTATTTAAAAAGTTCTCCCTCTCTATTGAGAGGGAGCTTGAAGGGCGAGTTTATTGATACAAAATTGATTCTTTAAAATCTCCCTTAACCCTTCTTGGCTAAAGAGGGGAAAATAAATAAGGAAATTTATTTATTCTTGTGCATCTAAATAACGTTCAGCATCTAATGCTGCCATACAGCCTGTACCCGCTGAAGTAATGGCTTGGCGATAGTTGTGATCCATTACATCTCCCGCAGCAAATACGCCTTGCACTGATGTTGCTGTTGCATTGCCTTCAAGACCAGATTTAACGACGATATAACCGTTGTTAAGTTCAAGCTGACCTTGGAAGATTTCAGTGTTTGGCGCATGACCGATAGCAATAAATAAACCGTCTAATTTCACGTCTTCTTTTTCGCCAGTTTTTACGTTTTCTAAACGTACACCTGTTACGCCCATGTTATCGCCTAACACTTCATTCAAAGTGCGGTCAGTATGAAGCACGATTTTGCCTTCTTCGACTTTTTTGTATAAGCGATCGATTAAGATTTTTTCTGCACGGAAGCTATCACGGCGGTGGATTAAGTGCACTTCAGACGCAATATTAGCCAAGTAAAGTGCTTCTTCAACGGCAGTATTTCCACCACCGACAACAGCAACCGGTTTATTGCGATAGAAGAAACCATCACAGGTTGCGCAAGCTGAAACACCACGGCCTTTATAAGCGCTTTCTGATTCTAATCCGATATAACGTGCTGATGCCCCTGTTGCGATGATTAATGCATCACATGTGAAGGTTTGCATATCGCCATAAAGTTTGAATGGGCGAGAAGATAAATCGACTTTATTGATATGATCAAACACGATTTCCGTTTCAAATTTTTCGGCATGTTGCAACATACGTTGCATTAAACCTGGACCAGTGGTCATTTCAAAATCACCCGGCCAGTTTTCAATTTCATCAGTAGTGGTAAGTTGCCCGCCCTGTTGAAGACCGGTCACTAAAACAGGTTTTAAGTTTGCACGTGCGGCATAAATAGCGGCGGTATAACCTGCAGGACCTGAACCTAAAATTAATAATTTGCTGTGTTTAACGTCTGACATAAAGAATCCTTTGTTTATAAAATAAAGCATGAGGCTTTTGGAATTCGTTCATTATAAAGCCTTCATGCATAAAAAAATAGTTGATCGTATTAGTAAAGCAATGAATACAGCAATCGGCGATATTTATTGGTGATAGGATCTGCATTGCCAATGGCTGATAAAATAGATAAAAACTGTTGTTTCACTTCACCATTTTCTGCAGAAAGATCTTGTTTAAGAATGCTAAATAATAAATCCAATGCTTCTTCGTTTCGATTGGCTTGATGTAGCTGAACAGCCAATTTCAACGCAATTTCAGGCGTTGGATTTTTCGCATAATCCGCTTGTAATTGCTGAATTTCTGGCGTATCGGCTGCTTTAATTAAAAGATCAATCTGTGCTTGTAAACCATGCCAACGGCTGTCGCGATCCTGAATCGGAATTTGCGCTAAAATATCTGCCGCAGGTTCCGTTTTCTTCATAGCAATATAGGTTTCCGCATAAAGTAATGCCACATCGCTGTTTTTCTTATCCGAAAGTTCCCAGGCTTCTTTCAGTAATGGAAGAGCAGAGTCGTAATCTTCCACTTGTAAAAAATCCAAGGCTTTTTGGAATTTTAAATCTTCTTCTTTCGGCAAAATGGCGCTTAAACGTTGTAATAAGCTGGCTTCATCTAATGCACCAGGGAACGCATCTAATGCCTGTGCCTCTTTGAAAAGATAGGTTGTTGGTAACGCTTGAATACGAAATTGAGCAGCAATCATTTGCTCCGTTTCACAATTGACTAAGCCTAGAATAAATTGTCCTTGGTGTTGTTCTGCAACACGTTGTAGAACTTTTGCAAAATCTGCCGATTCTTTATGGCTTGGCGCATAAAAGTTAATGACAAGCGGGGTTTCCACCGAACGTTGCAACGTTTCAGTAAGATTTTGTTCGTTCAGTTCAACTAAAAAAGGTAAATCTGCCATTTTTATTCCTTGATAAATGGAAAATGATGCCTGATTTTAACAAAGTGCGGTCAGTTTTAGAAATGTTTTACAGGAAAAGAAAAGGGCAGTGTTAATCTGCCCTTATTCGCTATCTATTTTTATTCTTTTGTTTCTTCCACTTTATCTTCAGGAAGCACGAGGTTAAGAATTAAGGCAAGTAATGAACCTACAGTAATGCCTGAACCGAGCACTTCTTTGAAAAAGTGCGGTAATTTATCAAGCAATTCTGGACGAGTCGTCACGGCTAAGCCACAGCCAATGGAAATCGCGATAATTAAACCATTACGTTTGCTACGAGCCACTTTATCCAACATTTGGATACCTGCAGCGATAATCATCGCGAACATCATTAAGCCTGCACCGCCTAATACTGGTAATGGAATTGATACAATTAATGCACCGAATACAGGAAATAAGCCCGCTAGCGCTAGAAGCACACCGGTTAGCGCAACCACGTGACGGCTTGCCACGCCAGTTAGAGAAATGACGCCAATGTTTTGTGAGAATGAAGAGAATGGCGTGGTAGACATAATGGCAGCTAAGGCTGAACCTAAACCATCGGCTAAAACGCCACCGCGTAAATGTTTGCCGGTGATTTCTGTTTGAGTCGCATTACCCAGTGCTAAGAAGTTACCGCTTGATTCAACGATCGTGACTAAGTACGCAATGGACATGCCGATTATACCTGAAATTGGGAAAGCTAAGCCAAAGTGTAGTGGTTGCGGAATCGCGAAAGTTTGTGCTTGTTTTACACCTTCAAAGCTCACCCAACCCATCGCCAAACAAACAATATAACCTGTCATCATGCCAATAACGATCGCTGCGGCGGAGAAAATGCCTTTGCCCCATTGTACGAGTGCAACCACGATCACCAACACAAAGCTCGCCATCATTAAATTTTCAGGTGTTGCATAATTCGCATCACCACGTTGCCCACCCGCGAACCAGTCAACGGCAACAGGAATCAGGCTTAAACCGATCATCATAACGACAGTACCAGTCACAATCGGTGGGAACAATTTACGAATATACGGCATAAAGAAACTGCCGATAATCATCACTAGTGAACCAACAAGAGAAGCCCCTAAAATACCGGCAATACCATATTCACTAAAACCAATGGCAAGTGCTGCGGCAACGAAAGTAAAACTGGTTCCCATCACACTTGGCAAACGAATGCCCACAGGCCCCAAGCCTTTACATTGAATAACTGTCACCACGCCAGAAATCAAGAGTGCAGCATTCACTAGCGTAATGGTGTCTTCGGTAGGTAATTTTAAGACGTTACCAATGACCAATGGTACAGCAATAATTCCCCCAAGTGCGGCAAGTAAATGTTGTGCCGCAAGGAGTAAACTCAATCCGAAAGGTGGTTTGTCTTCCACCGTATAAAGCAGGTTGTTATTCATTAGGTTTCCTTAAGTAAAAAAATTGTGCGAATTATACGTTAATTTTTATTTACCGCAAACGTTTGCGTAAAGAAAATAAAAAAGTGCGGTTAAAAATTACGTGATTTTCAACCGCACTTGTTTGATTTAAAGGCTACATCCAGAACAGATAAGCAATGGTTGCGATAATGACCATACAGGTTAAATCAATAAATTTACCCACGCGGATCATTTCGGATTGTTTAACAAAACCTGTGGAGTACACAATTGCATTCGGTGGTGTACCAACCGGCATCATAAAGGCACAAGATGCCCCGAGGCCGATAATCATCGCAAAACCAAGCGGTGGCATATTCAGTGCTTGTGCGATAGAAATAAAGATTGGAACCAGTAAAGCTGCACTTGCTGTGTTTGACGTAAATTCAGTCAAGCAGACAATAAAGGCTGCAACAATTAATGCCATCACATAGTAGTGGCCCCCCTCAATAATGAAGACTATACCATCTGCCATGATTTTACTTGCACCTGAATGAGTGAGTACAGAACTTAAGGTTAAGCCGCCACCGAAGAGAAATAATACGCCCCATTCTGTATTTTCTTGCACTTCTTTCCAGCTTGCGATACCGGTTACACAGATGACAATTGCTGCTGAGAGCGCAACCATACTGTCAAAGCTGCCAATTGGTTTTGGTAAACCTAATAATTGAGAAAGAATAGGGTTGATGTAGCCACCAAAAATCCAAAGAATCGCCACGGTCACAAAAATAGTTAAGGTTAAAATCCGTTTTTTCGTCATGTGAATTTTGGCAAATTCCGCATCAAAACGAAGGCCAAGTTTGGGTTTAAAAACAAGGTATAACCAACCAATAATTACAGGGAATAAAATCAGCATGACTGGAGTGCCATACATTAACCAGTCTGCAAAACCTAAATGAAGTTGAGATGCTGCAATAGCATTCGGTGGGCTACCTACAAGGGTTCCCATACCACCGATGGTAGCACTATAAGCAATGCCTAATAATACGAATACATAAGTATTGTGATCTTTATTACGGTCTAACTGACTTAAAATAGTCATTGAAAGTGGGATCATCATTGCAGCAGTAGCGGTATTGCTCATCCACATGGACAAAAATGCTGTTGCGACAAATAAATAGAGTACAGCAACAGATAACCGACCCCGCGCTAACTGCATGATTTTATTAGCGATCATTTGATCGATTTTTTGCGCATTTAATGCCGTTGCAAGCGCAAAACCACCAAAGAATAAGAAGATTGTGGGATCTGCAAAGGCTACGAGGGCTTCGCGACTATCAGCTAATCCTAATAGAACAGATAGAATTGGAACGAATAATGCAGTGATGGTTACACTAACTGCTTCGGTGAGCCATAGAATGGCCACAAATGCGAGTAAAGATAATCCTTTATTCTCAGCAGGGGCAAAAGGAAGTGTATTGAGTAGAATAAAAAAGAGAGCTACATCAGAAAGGAATATAATAGTTTGTTTATTCCATGCTTTTCGTTGAGAGTTTGTGACAGATATTACTTGCATATTTTTTCCTATATTTTTAAGGCCGGCGATTTTAGCATAACAGGCCTCAGTCAGGAAATAATGCATACTAAAAATTGATTATAATAAAAGAAAGAGCTGTCAAAACTGGATGCTTTTTGACCGCACTTCATAATTAAATATCAATTTAGTGAGATAAATTAACGAGATAAAATCGCTTTCACTTGCTTTTGTAATGTTGGAACTATCTCTTGTTCAAACCATGGATTTTTCTTGAGCCAAATTTGGTTGCGTGGAGAAGGGTGAACGAGAGGGAGAAATTGAGGCAGAAAATCACGGAAATGGTGAACCGTTTCAGTCACATTAAGCTCGTTTTCTGGTAAATAATATTTTTGTGCATATTGCCCGATAAGAATGGTGAGTTCTATATTGGGCAAGTTAGCTAAAATCGGCGCATGCCATTTCTCTGCAAAGCCTTTGCGTGGCGGTAAATCACCAGATTTGCCTTTCCCAGGGTAATAAAAATCCATCGGGATGACTGCAAACATACCCGAGTGATAAAAGGTATCACGATCCACCCCCAGCCATTCACGTAGTCGATCACCACTTTTATCATTCCAATATAAACGACTTTCTTGGGCTTTAATTCCAGGTGCCTGTCCGACGATATTAATACGAGCGCTAGTTGGTGCAGCAAAAAGCGGTTCGATACCTTTTGCAGTAAAAGATTGATTATCGGGATCTTGCATGATTGATTGGGTAATTTGAGCAAGTGTTAGCATGGTATTTCCTTCTTTGTTGAAATAAAAATAGCTCACTTTTGATGAGCTATTTTATCATAATAAATATCGCGACATTATAGGTGTTTCACTCGACGTTTTACTTCTTCTTGCTTGCCCGCATTGAATGGACGAGCGTCAGGGCTACCGAGATAGCCACAAACTCGTCGGGTCACGGAGACTTTTGCACTGTCATGATTACCGCATTTAGGGCAGACAAAGCCTTTACTTGTGCAATTAAATTCTCCTGTGAAACCACATTCGTAACATTCATCAATTGGCGTATTAGTGCCGTAATAAGGCACGCGATCGTAGCTATAATCCCATACATCTTCGAGTGCTTTCAGGTTATGTTGAATATTTGGATATTCGCCATAACAGATAAAGCCGCCACTCGCTAATTCAGGATAAGGCATTTCAAAGTCTAATTTATCGTATGGATTCACTTTTTTCTCTACATCTAAGTGATAGCTGTTAGTGTAGTAGCCTTTATCGGTAACGCCGTCAATGACACCAAATTGTTTGGTATCTAAACGGCAGAAACGATCACATAAGTTTTCACTTGGTGTGGAATAAAGGCTAAATGCATAACCCGTTTCTTTCTGCCATTGTTTTACCGCTTCATTTAAACGACGCACAATCGCGATGCCTTTTTCACGCAGTTGTTCATCGTCAAAAATATGCCCTTGTTTGTACAGTGCATTGATGGTTTCGTGAATACCAATATAGCCTAAAGAAATTGATGCTCGTCCATTTTTGAAAATATCCGCAACATTATCGTCGGCGTTTAGTCGAACACCACAAGCGCCTTCCATATAGAGAATTGGCGCGACACGGGCTTTGGTATTTTCTAAGCGAGCAATACGGGTAAGCAAGGCTTTCTTCGCGAGGGCTAAGCGTTCATCTAAAGTGCGGTAGAATTTTTCTTCGTTTCCTTGAGCTTCAAGAGCAATACGGGGCAGATTCAAACTCACCACACCTAAATTATTGCGACCATCATGCACTTCATGCTCGTTTTCTTCATAGGCACCCAAGAAGCTACGACAACCCATTGGGGCTTTGAATGAACCTGTGACTTTAACCACTTGATCATAGTTTAAAATATCGGGATACATGCGTTTTGAAGCGCATTCTAATGCCAGTTTTTTAATGTCATAGTTCGGATCTCGTTCGTTTTGGTTCACGCCTTTTTTAATGGTAAAGACCAGTTTAGGGAAGACCGGTGTTTTATGATTTTTACCCAAGCCACGAATACGGTTTTTCAAGATTGATTGCTGAATTAAACGTTCTTGCCAACTTGTGCCTAAGCCAAAACCAAAGGTAACAAACGGCGTTTGGCCATTTGACGTATGGAGCGTATTGACTTCATATTCAAGGGATTGAAACGCATCAAAACATTCTTTTTCAATTAGTGCTTTTGCATAACCTTCAGCATCAGGAATTTGCCATTGTGCGGCATTTTTTAAATGTTTTTCGAAGCTGAGTTGAACATAAGGCGCAAGCACTTCATCAATGCGATTAATGGTTGTACCACCATAAATATGGCTGGCGACTTGAGCGATAATTTGTGCGGTAACCGCTGTTGCCGTGCTGATAGATTTCGGTGGTTCAATTTCGGCATTGCCCATTTTAAAACCATGTGAAAGCATGCCTTTTAGATCAACGAGCATGCAGTTAAACATCGGGAAAAATGGCGCGTAATCTAAGTCGTGATAGTGGATTTCCCCTTTTTCATGGGCTTCAACAACATCTCTTGGCAGAATATGACGTTTGGCATAATGTTTTGCCACAATACCCGCCAGTAAATCACGTTGGGTAGGGATAACTTTCGCATCTTTATTGGCATTTTCATTAAGCAATTCCACATTGCTTTGCTCAATCAGCCCTTCAATTTCTTTGGTTAATTGGCTGCGTTTCTCACGCGCAAGGTCGCGATCGTGACGATATTCAATATAAGCACGTGCAATTTGTGGATACTTACTTGTCATTAAGTGATTTTCAACAATTTTTTGAATCTGGTTGATATCAATTTCATGCTGATAATGACTAAAAATTTCAGTATTAATCTGCTGGCTCAGATCATGGATATACATTTCATCAACAATATTGACCGCACTTGCTGCTTTTTTGATTGCATTAGTAATACGTTGTAGGTCAAACCCAATTCGTGAACCATCACGCTTAATCACGAAGAAAGCATTCATTTTATGACTCCTGTAAGGTAGCTATGAAAAAAAAACGAAATCACTATATATAGTTTTATTTAATAGATCAACACACAACATGTAGTGTTATTTTGTATTTTTTGATGGTTAAAATTGAGTCGAAACCTTGTTAAATCTGGAAAGAAAGAGTGTTTTTGTTGAGAATTATTCTCAAATTATTTTTTAATAAATTTGATATAAATCAAGTTTTTTAGCAATAAAAAACGGACGAAAAATCGTCCGCTCTTTAAGTCATAGAAAAGAAATTAAGCTGCAACCATTACCATAGCAGGGCGAATCACACGACCATTTAAGGTATAGCCTTTTTGTAAAACAGTGGTGATTTGGTTGCTTTCAAACCCTTCAGCTGGTTGCATAGAGATGGCTTGGTGGAGATCCGGGTTAAAGGTTTCACCCACTGCGCCAACAGGTTCAACACCAAAGCGAGCCACCGTTGAGAGTAACTCTTTTAAGGTTAGCTCCACACCATCGAATAACGCTTTGATGCTTTCATCTTCCTTATTGGCAGGTGTTGAAAGCGCACGCTCTAAGTTATCAATGGTATTTAAAATGTCTTTTGAAAATTTTTCTAATGCAAATTTATGCGCTTTTTCAACATCTTGTTCGCTACGACGACGCATATTGTCAATTTCTGCACGAGTACGAAGCAATAAATCTTGTTCTTTTTTAGATGTTTCTTCTACTTGTGCTTTTAATTGTTCTTCAAGCTCTTGTACACGAGCGATCGCTTCTTCTAACGGATCTTCCGTTGAAGTGGTTTCCTGCTGAATTTCTTCAACAAGTTCTTCATTTTCATTTAAGTTTTGTGCTTGTTCTGACATCTTTTTCTCCATTTATCAAAAATTAGTGCTATTTTAGCAAAACTGAATTGCTATGTAATATAATGGCTAAAATTTTAAATTCAAGTGCGGTCAGAAATCGATGAGTTTGCACTTGGGAGCAATCATAGTTATGGATGAATTAGTCAAATCATTTAAAACCATCGCTTTGATGGGAAAACCACGTCGCGATATTAATTTGCAAATGCACAAAAACTTGTATCAATGGCTGAAAGAGCGAGGATATCGAGTTTTAGTGGAAAAAGACGTCGGTGAAAAATTTGGTTTACCCGAAGAGGTTTTAGCGACAGTTGAACAAATCGGTGAGCAAGCACAGCTTGTGATTGTGATCGGTGGTGATGGCAATATGCTAGGGCGTGCTCGTATTTTGGCTAAATATCATATTCCAATGATTGGCATTAACCGAGGTAACTTGGGCTTTTTGACTGATATCGACCCCAAAAATGCTTATGCACAGCTTGAAGCTTGTTTAGAACGCGGCGAGTTTTTTGTCGAAGAGCGTTTTTTATTGGAAGCTAAAATTGAACGCAATGGTGAAATTATTTCTAGTGGTAATGCAGTAAATGAGGCGGTGATTCACCCCGCTAAAATTGCGCACATGATTGATTTCCATGTTTATATCAACGATAAATTTGCCTTTTCTCAACGTTCAGATGGCTTGATTGTTTCCACCCCAACCGGTTCAACGGCTTATTCGCTTTCCGCAGGCGGCCCGATTTTAACGCCAAATTTAAATGCGATTGCCCTTGTGCCGATGTTCCCACACACACTTTCTTCTCGACCATTAGTAATTGATGGAGACAGTAAAATTTCAATTCGCTTTGCAGAACATAACACTTCACAGTTGGAATTAGGCTGTGATAGTCAAATTGCACTCGATTTTTGCCCAGATGATGTGGTGCATATTGAAAAATGTCCGCATAAACTGCGCCTATTACACCTGAAAAATTACAATTATTACAATGTATTAAGCACGAAATTAGGCTGGCTTAAAAATTTCTAATCCAAAAAGTTAAAAATCTCTTTACTGTATATTATATCAGTTATAATATATGGATATACAGTTAAGGAGATTTTTTATGCTAACCCAACTTACCATCAATAATTTTGCAATTGTTCGTCAATTAGAGATTGAATTGGCGAAAGGAATGTCTGTGATCACGGGGGAAACCGGTGCAGGAAAATCCATTGCTATTGATGCGTTGGGATTATGCTTGGGACAGCGTATTGAAACCTCTATGGTTCGAGAAGGGCAGGAAAGAGCTGAAATTTGCGCGACATTTTTTATTGAACCAACTAACCCCGCTTATCAATGGTTGCAAGAGCAAGAATTGCAAGATCCTGATAACCCCTCCGATTGTATTCTACGCCGTGTCATTAATGCAGATGGGCGTTCTAAAGCCTTTATCAATAGCACGCCAGTATCGGCTTCCCAATTAAAAGAAATTGGGCAATATCTTATTCATATTAATGGGCAGCATGCTTCACAGCTCTTATTGAAAAATGATTATCAGCTTCAGTTGGTAGATACATTTGCGCATCACAATGATTTACTCGCTCAAATGCGAGAAGATTATCGAGCGTGGAAAAATCTTCAAACGCAAGTTAAAACCTTCCAACAAAAAGTTGCCGAAAATGAAGCGAAGAAACAACTTTTACAATATCAGGTAGAAGAGTTGGATGAGTTTGCACTTCGTCCAAATGAATATTTAGAATTGGAAGAGGATCAACGTCGTCTATCAAATAGCGAACAATTGACACAATTATCTCAATCAGCCTTACAGCTACTCAGTGAAAATGAAACAGTGAGCATTGATTCTATGCTTTATCGTGCGACACAGTATATTGATGAATTAAGTGAGTTAGATCCTCGATATGCTTCCGTTCAAACAATGTTGAATGATGCACTCATCCAAGTGCAAGAGGCGACAAGTGAAGTTCAACATCTTGCTTCTCATATTGAGCAAGATCCGATTCTACTACAAGAGATTGAGCAACGTTTAGGACAAGCTTTACAACTTGCACGAAAGCATAATGTCAAACCTGAAGAGTTGGTGGAGTGGCATCAAAAATTAAAAGCAGAATTGACCGCACTTTTAGATTTTTCAGAAAGTGAAGAACGCCTGATTCTAGAAGAAAAAGCCGCCTTTGAGAAAATGCAAAATACGGCAAAACAATTACATGAAAGCCGTTGCCAAGCTGCAGAGAAATTAGCCCAACAAGTGACGAATTCCATTAAAGGGCTTGCAATGGAGAATGCCGAGTTTTTCATTGAAGTGAATTCAGATTTAACGAAAGTTGCGGCAAATGGGGCAGATAATATCGTCTTTACTTTACGCAGTAATTTAGGACAACAAGCACAACCGCTAGCAAAAGTGGCATCAGGTGGTGAGTTGTCTCGTATTTCATTAGCAATTCAAGTATTAACATCGGATCAATCGGCGATTCCAACGCTGATCTTTGATGAAGTTGATGTCGGTATTAGTGGTAAAACAGCGAGTGTAGTGGGTAAATTGTTGCGTCAATTAGGCGATAAGTGCCAAGTACTGTGTGTGACCCATTTACCACAAGTGGCGTGTCATGGGCATCATCAATTTAATGTTGAGAAATTTACAGTTGATGATAAAACAGAAACCAAAATGACCGCACTTTCTCAAGAAGAACGCGTTCCTGCCCTTGCAAGATTACTCGGTGGTAGTGAAATTACGGATCTTGCTTTAGCAAATGCACAAGAGATGTTGGATTTAGTTAAATAAAATCAGGTAAATAAATGGGTGTTTGTCACCCATTTAATGTATTAATGAGTGAATTCTGTCGTAAAGCTTAGATTCTTCTTGTCACATTTCAAAAATACTTGATAGAAATGCTTGCTTATTAGTCAAAAAAGCGTATTATAGACGTCTATACGTCAATACATCTAAAAGAAGAGAACTTATGTCTAGCTATTTATTTACTTCTGAATCAGTTTCAGAAGGACATCCAGATAAGATTGCCGATCAAATTTCCGATGCGGTACTTGATGAAATTTTAAAACAAGATCCTAAAGCTCGTGTGGCTTGCGAAACCTATGTCAAAACAGGGATGGCGTTAGTGGGTGGTGAAATTACTACATCAGCATGGGTTGATATTGAAAACCTTACTCGCCAAGTGATTTGTGATATTGGTTATAAACACTCTGAAATGGGGTTTGATGGCAATTCTTGTGCTGTATTAAATGCGATTGGCAAACAGTCATCGGATATTAATCAAGGTGTAGATCGTGAGAATCCATTAGATCAAGGTGCGGGTGACCAAGGGATTATGTTTGGTTATGCGACAAATGAAACGGAAGTTTTAATGCCTGCAGCGATTACTTATGCGCACCGTTTAATGGAAAAACAAGCGGAAGTACGTAAAAGTGGCAAATTAGCGTGGTTACGACCTGATGCGAAAAGCCAAGTTACTTTAAAATATGAAGATAACAAAATCGTGGGTGTGGATGCAGTCGTCCTTTCAACACAACATAGTGAAGAAGTCTCACAAAAAGAAATTTATGAAGGCGTAATGGAAGAAATCATCAAGCCAATTCTGCCAAGTGAATGGTTATCTCAACAAACAAAATATTTCATTAACCCAACCGGTCGTTTTGTGATTGGCGGACCTATGGGCGACTGTGGTTTAACTGGTCGTAAAATCATTGTCGATACCTACGGCGGTGCAGCTCGTCATGGTGGAGGTGCATTTTCTGGTAAAGATCCATCAAAAGTAGACCGTTCAGCTGCTTATGCAGCACGTTATGTGGCTAAAAATATTGTTGCAGCAGGTCTTGCAGATCGTTGTGAAATTCAACTTTCTTATGCAATTGGCGTAGCTGAGCCAACCTCTATCATGGTGGAAACCTTCGGTACAGGAAAAGTATCCAACGAAGTATTGGTTAAGTTAGTGCGTGAATTCTTCGATTTACGTCCTTATGGTTTAATTAAAATGTTAAATTTAATTCAACCAATTTATCGTCAAACTGCTGCGTATGGACACTTCGGCCGTGAACAATTCCCATGGGAAAAAGTGGATCGTGCAGAAGAATTGCGAGCTGCAGCCGGTCTTAAATAAGTAAATAAAATGTGTATGATAAAAACCGCTAAATTAGCGGTTTTTGTTTACTTAACATGATGATGTCATCTCAAACTCAGTTTCGGCATTTAAAAATGCAGGTACAGCGTAAACTTGCAGAAACATTACAACTGGCTGAAAATCACTTTCAACGGAAATTTCCTATTCCGACAATCAGTTATGACTTGCGAGGTGTAAAGGCTGGCGTTGCATACTTGCAGAAAAATGAGATTAAATTTAACCGCACTTTACTACTCGAGAATTCAGATGAATTTATTCATCAGGTGGTTCCACACGAATTAGCCCACCTTATTGTGTATCAAGTATTTGGGCGAGTGAAACCGCATGGAAAGGAATGGCAAGCGGTGATGACGCAGTTATTCAATCTTCCGGCTGATACTTGCCATCAATTCGATGTGGAAAGTGTACAGGGTAAAATGTTTGCTTATCAATGCGAATGTCAGACCCATTATTTAACGATTCGTCGGCATAATCGCATTCAACGCGATAAAATTGCCTATTTATGTCGAAAATGTCAGGGAAAATTGGTTTTTCATAGTGAAAATTAATGAGTGCTGTGATATATTCGTAATGTTTTCAATCAAATAACAGGGGTTATCCAATGAAAAAATCATTATTAGCTATCGTTGTCGGTGCATTAGCGGTTGCTTCAACAGCAAACGCAGGTTTATATGCAGAAGGTGATCTAGGTCTTTCAAGAACTAAATTAAGCAATGGTGGTTCAAGCAAAACTAAAGTTGAACCTCGTGTTGCAGTAGGTTACAAATTAGGTAATATGCGTGTAGCAGGTGATTATACTCATCACGGCAACTTCCAAGGCACTAAAGTTCAAGGTTTAGGTGCGACAGTATTCTATGACTTCGATACCAACTCTCAAATTGAACCTTATGTTGGTGCTCGTCTTGCGGCAAACCGTTTCAAATTTGAAGAGCGTGCGGATCAACGCTATAAAAGCTCTTCTGAAACCAAAGTGGGTTATGGTGTAGTTGCGGGTGCTAAATATAAATTAGCAGAAAAAGTGTATGCAAACGGTGGTTTAGAATATAACCGTTTAGGTAGCTTTGACGATACTAAAGTGAATAACTATGGCGCTAAAGTGGGTGTAGGTTACGAATTCTAATTTCCCTTTTGAAAAGTGCGGTTGATTTTCACCGCACTTTTTCTTTTGGATGTGAAAATTTGTATCGGGCTAATCTATTTGTGATTAATTCATGTAGCAGTTAAAATCCTCGTTCTAAATGAATTGAGGATTTTTTGTTTTTAGAGGTGAGAATATGATTATCGTTTATGGCATTAAAAACTGTGATACAGTAAAAAAAGCATTGAAGTGGCTAACTGAACATAATATTCAACATAAATTACATGATTATCGTGTGGATGGATTAGATACTCAATTCTTACAACAAGCAGAAGCTCAATTTGGTTGGGAAAATTTAGTCAATAAACGTAGTACGACTTGGCGTAATCTTGATGAAAATGTGAAAAATACACTCTCGAAATCTACCGCACTTTCCGTATTAGCTGAAAATCCAACGTTAATCAAACGCCCGATTATTCTGCAAGATGGTAAGGCATTGATTGGCTTCAACGAAAAAGAATATATTGCAGTATTTAAGTAGTACTAAAGTAGAGAATTTATTTTTACTTGTTTATCTACTTATTAGAACTACTAATTTTGATTAAAAAAGGAAATATAAAAATGAATAATGAACAACAAAGTGAACAGCAAAAAGCCATACGACGTTTTTTTATTGGGAGTTTTTTTATTGCATTAGTATGCGCTGCCGTCGTTGATTTATTTCTTGCTTCAATGGATGGCAGCTCATCAGATGACGTGGTATGGGTATTTTTTTATACTTTTTTTATCGTATTTATACCTAGTGCGATTACAACGTTTGTTTTTTACATCACTCAGGAAAAAGCAAGTAGCTACTATTCGCGGTATTTGTTACTGGCACTTTTGATGCCGCCTTTTTTAATTCCGCTCTTGGCCACATTATTCGATTTGATTTATTTAAACAGTTGGCATGATGCTATTGATACGCTTGTAGAGTATTATCTAACGCACGGTATTTTGGCTTGTATATTGGGAGTAGTTCAACTGGTATTGGCAGCCATATGCTTGCCATAAATGCATAATGCACAATAATTTTTTAACCTTGCCTTTTATTAAAGGTTGGAGACTTTCTTACTGCTTATTAGAGTTATTAATTTTATTTGAAAGGAAATATAAAAAAATGAATAATGAACAACAAAATGAACAGCAAAAAGCCATACGACGTTTTTTTATTGGGAGTTTTTTTATTGCATTAGTATGTGCAGTCATTATTTCTGAATTTGTTGGAGAGGCATTTTTTCTTTCTTTTCTTATTTCATTTATACCTGGGGTGATGACAACACTTATCTTTTTTGTTACTCGGGAAAAAGCAAGTCGCTATTATGGGCGGTATTTATTGGTGGCATTTTTTATGCCTTTTTTAATCCCTATTATCGTCGGATTATCTTTGCATTTTGTTGATTTAAACTGGGATAGCACTATTGATACAATTATAGGAGCTTATTTTTTATTAGGCCTTCCTTGTACTATTTTGGGGATAGTTCAATTGGTGCTAGCAGTAGTATGTTTACCAGAAATGCGTAAGTAAATAGTCATCTTTTAACCTTGCCTTTCGCACTTAATAAGAATAAGATTCATTACAGTATTGTTGCAATCTCAATCATTGATGTGAAAAATGTTTCATAACGGTTGCGTATTTGTTTGAAAGATTTTATGTGGTTGAATTGTAGTTTTTATGACTCAAGTGCCAAAACAAGGGATTGATTATGCATAACAAATCTTATTTTGCTCTCCTTCCTCTTTCATTTTTTATATCTAATGCTTTTGCTGAGGATACGCAGCCTGTAACACTACTGGATCCTATTGTAGTAACAGGTGTTACTCAGACGAATACCAATTCAGTCAAACTTAATCCTAAAACAACGCTTCAACCTTTACCTGCTGGTGATGGTGCAGATTTATTACAATCTGTGGCAAATATGAGCGTGATTCGTAAAGGTGGGAGTTCTGGCGATCCGTTATTTCGCGGGTTAGGTGGTTCTCGCTTGAACATTCAAGCAGACGACCAATTCATTTATGGTGGGTGTAGCAACCGAATGGATCCGCCAACAGCTTATATTTTCCCATCAGCTTATGATGAAGTTGTAGTGACCAAAGGTCCCCAAACTGTAACTGAAGGTTCTGGCTTGGTGGCTGGCGCAGTTCGTTTTGTGCGTAAAGAGCCTGAATTTGATACTCAAAATACCTATTTAAACGGCAGTGTAACGCTTGGCGGAAACAAACGTAGAGATGCTTATTTCGATGCGATGGCGGGTGGTAAATATGGCTATTTACGTACGAGTATGTCACACAATGAGGCGGGGAATTACAAAGATGGCGATGGCAATCGAGTTCATTCCTCTTTTGAGCGCCGTAATCAAATGTTACAGCTTGGTTTCACACCGACAGAAAACACCTTATTGACCGGGACTTATGAACGTAGTCGAGGCGAAGCGGCTTATGCAGATCGAATGATGGATGGGAGTAAGTTTGATCGTGATGCGTGGAATGTGCGATTTGTACAACGTAATATTACACCGTGGTTCACTGAACTTGAATTACGTTACGGTCAAAGCAAGATTGATCATGTGATGGATACTTATAGTATGCGTTATTTAAGCATGATGGGAAATCAAGTTAAAAAAGCAATGAATCCAAAACGTGAAACCAATACAGGGCATTTGAAAGCAACCTTTGATTGGTCGGATATTAATTTGCAAACAGGCATTGATTATATGCGTGATAAACATCTTTCACGTATGGAAATGAATGGTGAGGGCTATAGACACAAGCCTTATCAACCACAGCAAAACTTTACTCAATGGGGCGGATTTGTTGAAGGTGCATGAACGGCAAGTGATAGTCGTAAGTTTATTTCTGGTTATCGTTATGATGAAGTGAAAGCTGAATACGACACTTTAATGGCGAATCACCCAAATAAACACCATACGTATGGTTTACATTCAGGTTTCTTCCGTTGGGAAGAAGAAATCAATGGCATTAAATATTATGCAGGTGTAGGGATTGCAGAGCGAGCGCCAGATTATTGGGAACGCCGTGCAAGCCAAGTTTTAGATAAAGAGCAAAACCGTCAAATTGATACGGGATTGATGTGGAAGAATGACACCTTTGATTTTTCTGTGTCGCTATTTGGTAGTGATGTCCACGATTTCATTATGTTAGAACGAGTAGGTAAAGATGTCTCGGCTCGTAATATCAAGGCAACTCGATTAGGCGGCGAAATTGAAGGTAAATGGAAATTTGCTCGTCACTGGGAAATCGGTAGTAGTCTCGCTTATACCTATGGTAAAAATCGCACGGACGACCGTCCACTTGCACAAACACCGCCATTAGAATGGAAAAATTCATTAACTTGGGATAATGAAACCTTGAGTGCGGGAATATTATGGCGAGTGGTTTCGGCACAAAAACGCTATGCAACAGGACAAGGCAACATTATTGGGCAGGACATTGGCGCTTCAGCAGGCTTTGGAACCTTATCCTTTAATACAGGGTGGAAAATTAATAAATATGCCACTTTGCAGGGCGGAATTGATAACTTATTTAATAAATCCTATGCAGAATTTGTAAGTAAAGGCGCAGATCCTTCAGCGGGACTTCAAACTGTTCGAGTGAACGAGCCTGGACGTCAATATTGGTTACGTTTGCAAGTTCAATTCTAGGATTCTTCATAAACTAATAAAAACGGATAACGAGGTTATCCGTTTTTTATTTGAACAGATTTAAATTGAAGGAAAATTTTGTTAAATTAGACCGCACTTTTAGCAGTCACTGAATATTATGAAACAAAAAACTATTGAGCTTGCACAAGCATTAATTCGTCGCCCCTCTATTAGCCCGAATGATGAGGGCTGTCAGCAACTAATTGCGGAACGTTTAGAAAAACTCGGCTTTCAAATTGAATGGATGCCTTTCAACGATACGTTAAATTTATGGGCGAAGCATGGTAGTGGTGAGCCAGTCATCGCCTTTGCTGGGCATACCGATGTGGTACCGACGGGAGATGAAACGCAATGGACTTATCCGCCGTTTTCTGCCGAAATTGTGGATGATATGCTTTATGGTCGTGGTGCGGCAGATATGAAAGGCTCATTGGCAGCAATGATTGTAGCGGCGGAGGAATATGTGAAAGCCAATCCGAATCATAAGGGGACGATTGCTTTGTTGATTACTTCTGACGAAGAAGCTGCCGCGAAAGATGGTACCGTGCGTGTTGTCGAAACCTTAATGGCGCGCGGTGAGAAAATCACTTATTGCATGGTAGGCGAGCCGTCTAGCTCGAAAACATTGGGTGATGTGGTTAAAAATGGCCGTCGTGGGTCGATTACAGGTAATCTCTACATTCAAGGTATTCAAGGTCATGTAGCTTATCCTCATTTAGCGGAAAACCCAATTCATAAAGCCGCCCCTTTCTTGCAGGAATTAACCACCTATCAATGGGATAATGGTAACGAATTTTTCCCGCCAACCAGTTTGCAAATTGCGAATATTCATGCAGGCACAGGGAGTAATAATGTCATCCCAGGTGAGCTTTATGTGCAATTCAATTTACGTTATTGTACGGAAGTTACAGATGAAATTATTAAGCAGAAAGTGGCAGAAATGCTCGAAAAGCATGGTTTGAAATACCGTATTGATTGGAATTTATCAGGTAAACCATTTTTAACTAAACCGGGCAAATTATTAGATGCATTAACGACGGCAATTGAGCAAACAACCGGTATTACGCCACAAGCAGAAACTGGTGGTGGAACCTCTGATGGACGTTTTATTGCATTGATGGGTGCTGAAGTCGTAGAGTTTGGGCCGCTTAATGCAACGATTCATAAAGTGAATGAATGTGTAAACGTTGATGATCTTGCCAAGTGCGGTCAAATTTATCATCAAATGTTAGTAAATTTATTGGACAAGTAAGATGAAATTAACGCCAGAAATGTTAACCGGCAAATCTCGTGAACATTTGATCAATTTGCCTACACCTCATTCTCCTAATCATTTTTTGCAAGCAGAGGCAATGAAAGCGTTTCAAGGATTGCAACAAAGTGCGGTCAGAAATGGCTTTAATTTGCAACCCGCGAGTAGCTTTCGTGATTTTGAACGTCAACAACTCATTTGGAACGGTAAATTTAACGGTGAACGCAAGGTTCATGATGATGCGGGAAATCCATTAGATTTAGCGCTGTTAGATGATTGGCAAAAAGCACAAGCTATTTTACGCTGGTCAGCGCTTCCAGGTGGCAGTCGTCATCATTGGGGAACAGAAATCGATATTTTTGATCCTGATCTTTTGCCTCAAGGTCAATCTTTACAACTTGAACCTTGGGAATATGAAAAGGGGGGGTATTTTTTTGAGCTTAGTGAATTTCTTACTGAAAATCTACCGCACTTTGATTTTGCTTTGCCATTTATCAGTCAGCCAGAAGGTAAAAAAATCGGCCGAGAGCCTTGGCATATTAGCTATTTACCGTTGGCAGAGCAGGCTTCACGATTATTTACGCCAGATGTGCTATTGCAAGTTTGGCAGCATGAAATCGTAGCTGGAAAAGAAACGTTAATTGAACATTTACCAGAGATTTTTGAGCTATATGTGGTTTAACAAAAAACGCAGCAAGTCGCTGCGTTTTTTTATGGTTTGATTAATTCTTTTTATTCTTTTCTAAGGATTTGTGCTGAATCTTCACATCCTTACCTTTAGCTTGGAAATATTCACCAATTTGTTGAGCGATATAAACAGAACGATGTTTACCACCCGTACAACCAATGGCAATGGTGAGATAGCTTCGGTTATTTTGCTCTAACATCGGTAACCACGTTTCAATGTAATTGCGTGTTTGGTAGATAAAATTATTCACTTCATCATGCGCAAGTAAAAATTGTGCAACAGGTTCATCAAGCCCCGTCAGTGGGCGCAGTTCTGGGTTCCAGTGCGGGTTAGGCAGAAAACGCACATCAAAGACATAATCCGCATCAAGTGGAATGCCATATTTAAAGCCAAACGATTCAACCACGATCTTAAGTTCTTTATCTGTATTACCGCGTAAAACTTCTCTTAAACGTTCAGATAACGCATGAGTGGAAAGTGGCGCAGTATCAATAATAAAATTAGCATGTTGAATTAAAGGCTCAAGTTGTTGATACTCTAAATCAATCGCTGATTCAAGCGGGAGATCTTGTGCCGAAAGTGGATGAAGACGACGTGAATCGCTGTAACGGCGAATAAGTGTACTACGATCGCTGTCTAGAAAGATGATTTTGACGGAATAAGAGGCTTGAATATCAGTCAAAATTTTGTCTAAATCAGCACTGGAATGAGGAAGATTTCGAATATCAAGGCTGATTGCAACAGCCGATTGAGTGTTAGCAAGAATCTGCGTGAGTTGAGGAAGTAAATTGAGAGGAAGGTTATCCACGCAATAATAGCCCATATCTTCCAAGGCTCGTAATGCGACAGATTTCCCAGCTCCGGAGCGACCGCTGATAATAATAATTTCCATCTGCGTGATTCCTTATGGTTGGTAGGTTATACCTCTTGAGGTGCAATATTATCTAAATTTGTGTCGTCTTCAGATTCCTCTGAATGATCGGCACATTCAAAAATTTGCCAAATTTCATCCGCACTTTGCGCTGAACGAAGTTGTTTAATTAAGTTTTTATCAGTTAATTTTTCATTGATTTCTGCCAGAACAGGAATATATTCTTGGCAGTGATTTTCGGGTACGAGCACAGCAAAAACGATATCCACCGGTTTATTATCGGCGGCATCATATTCGACAGGCGTTTCTAATTGCATAAATACCGTCAGGATCTTATCTGACACAGTAGCAGGTAACTTAGCTTTAGGCATGGCGACACCATTGCCTAATCCTGAATTACCTAATTTTTCTCGTTCAAATAAACATTCAAAACAAGCTTGTTCACCATTTTCAGAGTGAAGTTTTTCCACAACGAAAGTGGCAATAGATTCAAATAATCGTTTCTTGCTAGAAAAAGCAACCCCCTGACGAATATCATCAGGGGAGAGCAGAGTCGTAAATTTCATAGGTTATAGTTTAAATTGTTCGCCTAAATAGACACGTTTAACGTGCTCATCATTCATGACTTCTTCCGGTGTGCCGGTCGCGATAATTTTCCCTTCGCCAACAATGTAAGCTCGTTCACAGACATCAAGGGTTTCGCGTACGTTATGGTCGGTAATCAACACACCTAAGCCACGATTACGGAGATCCGTGATGATTTTCTTAATATCCGTGACTGAAATTGGGTCTACACCCGCAAAAGGTTCATCTAATAAAATAAATTTTGGATTTGCTGCTAGGGCGCGTGCAATTTCCACACGACGACGTTCACCACCAGAAAGAGATTGTCCTAGGCTATCACGAATATGGCCAATATTGAACTCATCAATTAACTCATCCGCTCTCTCTCTGCGCTGCTCAGCAGTGAGATCTTTACGAATTTCTAATACCGCCATAAGATTTTCATATACCGTTAAACGGCGGAAAATAGAGGCTTCTTGTGGTAAATAGCCAATTCCTCGACGAGCACGTTCATGCATAGGTAATACGCTAATATCATCGCCGTCAATAGTAATCTTACCTTGATCGTGACGTACTAGACCCACCACCATATAGAAAGTAGTAGTTTTACCCGCACCATTAGGACCAAGTAAGCCAACAATTTCATTGGAGTTTACGGTTAAACTCACATCAGAAACCACTTTTCGGCTCTTGTAACTTTTTGCGAGAAATTCAGCTTGTAATACAGACATCGGTTATTTTTTACCTTTTTGTTGTAATTGGGTCGGAATTAAGACGGTTTGCACACGTGATTTTCCATTACCATTGGCTTTTAACTGTTGTTTTTTCACATCATAAGTGATGCGTTCACCGTTAATTTTGCTATCCAATTGTTTTAATTCAGCATTACCGGTTAATGTTAAGAATTCAGTGCCTAAATCGTAGTGAACTTTATTCGCTTTACCATCAACAGGCTTACCATCATCAAGTTGCTGGTGGAAGGTAACAGGGCTACCAAAGGCTTCGACGGTTTCTTTTTTACCTGAATTTTCTGGCGGACGAGTAATAACTACTTTATTGGCTTTAATTAAAATGGAACCTTGTGTAATCACAACGTTATCCGTAAAGGTTACTACGCTGTTTTCCATATCTAAAGATTGATTATCTGAGACGATATTGATCGGTTTATTAGTATCATCTTTTAACGCAAAAGCAGATAAAGAAGTCATCATTAATGCTGTTAAAAGCAGAATTTTATTGTTTGTTGATTTCATAATATGTTTTTACCTGTTCCTTTAGAGTTGCAACTTGCTGACGTAAATTTCCGACCAACTTCAATCCACTTGAGTTAAAGTTTAATCCGTTAATTTTTACTTGTGTATCGGAAGTAATGTCTTGTGTTTTTAAATTAATCACTGCCGCTTCGGTCTCAACACGTTGCAGGCGAGATAAAGGATCAAGGCTCTCGGCAACCACGCCGCCTTCAAGATAGAGCATTTGATCTTTAGTTAATTTTGCCTTTTTCGCGCTAAGCTTCCAATTTTGTTTTTCTAATTGAATTTTATCGGTTTTCGTATCTTTGTCTTTATTATCTAAAGAGACATCAAAAAGATAGACTAACGGCGAAATAAAATCCGTATGACCGTCTTGTGTGTAATATTCCACTTTGTCGGAAATCGCAAGATATTGTTTTTTACCTTCAGGCGAGAATAGAGTCGTTTCCATTTTATTACCAACGTATTCTGGGCTATCAGGCTTTTTAATAAGGCTTTTTAAATCGCTATGATCTTGATTAAGCGAATAATACCAGCCTAATAAAGCCAGGGCGATGACACCTAAAATAATATTCCAACGAATATTCATAAATAACGTTCTTTCCTTCTTAAAAGGGTAACTAATCATAGCACTTTTTTGACACAAAGTGCGGTCAAAAATAGCCGTATTTTAGTCTTCTAAAATGAGTGTTTTTAAGATCTGATAAATCTCGCGATAAGCTTTTGATGGCTTATTTTGTTCCTTCTCTTTCTGTGCTGCACGAATCAAATTACGTAATTGTTGGCGATCTGCAGAAGGATGTTCATTTAACAAATCAGTCAGTGCTGCATCACCTTTCGCAACTAATTCATCACGTAAGATTTCCAACTTATGCAGCATCGCTTGTTGTTGATTATGTTTGTTTTCAATTTTTTCTAAAGCTTCACGAATAGGCTCAGCATCAATTGAGCGTAAGAGCTTACCGATATATTGCAATTGGCGACGACGCGCCTCTTTTTGCAGACGTTGCGCTAATTCAATGGCATCTTTCAAGCTATCGTCTAGTGGAACCTTAGTCAGATTTGCTTTGGTTAAGTTCACCAATTTCTCGCCGAGCTGTTTTAAATCCTCAGCGTCGCGTTTGATTTCACTTTTACTTACCCAAATAATCTCTTCTTGGTCTTCATCTTCCCAATCAAAGGCTTCTTTTTTCTTACGTTTTGCCATTCTATTACCTTATGAAAAATTTGCTGCATTTTAGCATAAACTTTCAAAATAAGATAAAATGGCGCAAATTTTTAATAGGATTATCATCATGAAAACAGCAGAAAATTTAACCGCACTTTTAAAATCTCAAGAGCAAACATTGCGTGATGCAGTCAGTTTTGCGATTGAAACTGCGCAGAAAGCGGGGGCCACCGCTGAAGTCGGTGTGACAAAAGTGAGTGGTTTATCGGTTTCAACCCGTCTGCAAGAGATTGAAAATGTTGAATTTACTAATGATGGGGCATTAGGCATTTCTGTTTATTTAGGCCAACAAAAAGGCAATGCGTCTACCTCAGATTTAAGTGAAGAAGCGATTAAAAATACCGTTGAAGCAGCACTTGCTATTGCAAAATATACTTCACCAGATGATTGCACAGGGCTAGCGGATAAAGAACTAATGGCTTTCGAAGCGCCCGATTTAGCGCTTTATCATGGGGCAAGTGTTGATGTCGAACAGGCTACAAAATTAGCTTTAGAAGCTGAAAAATCAGCGTTGGAATACGATGCTAAAATTGTGAATAGTAATGGCGCAAGCTTTAATTCGCATACTGGTGTGCGTGTTTATGGTAATACACATGGCATGCTACAAAGTTACTTATCTAGCCGCTATTCTTTATCCTGTTCGGTGATTGGTGGCGAGCTAGATCAACTTGAAAATGACTACGAATATACAGTTTCACGTGAGTTTGATGCGCTTTCTCCAGCGGATTGGGTAGGGCAGAATTGTGCGAAAAAAGTGATTGCGCGTTTAAATCCACAAAAATTAACGACACGTGAAGTGCCGGTGATTTTCTTAAATGATGTGGCAACAGGATTAATCTCTCATTTAACGGGCGCGATTAGTGGCGGCAGCTTATATCGTAAATCCAGTTTCTTGCTCGATCATCTTGGAAAACAAGTGTTGCCAGATTGGTTCCAAATTAGTGAGCGTCCGCATTTGTTAAAACGTTTAGCCTCCACGCCTTTTGATAGCGAAGGGGTGCGTACACAGGATCTTGAAATTATTCAAGATGGCGTATTGCAAACCTATTTGCTCACCAGTTACAGCGGTAGAAAAATGGGCATGCAAAGTACCGGTCATGCAGGCGGTATTCACAACTGGCTCGTGAAACCAAATTTAACGGGTGGATTGACCGCACTTTTACGTCAAATGGGCACCGGTTTATTGGTGACAGATGTCATGGGGCAAGGCGTAAATATTGTGACGGGGGATTATTCCCGTGGCGCAGCAGGCTTCTGGGTGGAGAATGGCGAGATCCAATATCCAGTTGCTGAAATTACTATTGCTGGTCAATTGCAGGATATGTTAAAAAATATTGTAGCAGTAGCAGATGATATTGAACATCGATCCAATATTCAAACAGGTTCAATCTTGTTAGATAAGATGAAAATTTCAGGAAATTAATATTTTTTTAAAATGATAATAATTCTTATTGACATGTAATTTCTTTCTGCTACTATACGCACATCTGTTTAGCAGCGATTGCAGATTGTTCCAACAGGTAGAGTAGAAAGTAAATTCGTTAGGGTTAAAAAGGCTGAAGGTTTAAACTTCAGCCTTTTTTATTATAGAATACGCAAACGATTAAATTAAAAAGGAAAGACCATGAAAAAACACCACGTCGATATTTTAATTTCAGAAGCGGATGTTCGTAGCCGCATTACTGAACTTGGCGCAGAAATTACGCATTTTTATCAACAACAAGCCATTGATAAACTGATTGTTGTTGGGCTTTTACGTGGTTCATTTATGTTCATGGCCGATCTCGTGCGTGAATTAAAATTACCGGTAGAAGTGGAGTTTATGACCACATCAAGTTATGGCGCAGGGATGACAAGCAATCACGATGTGAAAATTTCGAAAGATCTTGAAGGCGATATTCGTAATGAACACGTGCTAATTGTTGAGGACATTATCGATACGGGTTATACCCTCGAAAAAGTACGTGGCATTTTAAATTTACGCGATCCTGCAAGCTTGGCGATTTGTACCTTGTTAGATAAACCTTCTCGCCGAGAAGTGGAAGTACCGGTTGAATGGATTGGTTTTTCTATTCCGGATGAATTTGTTGTCGGCTATGGTATTGATTACGCTCAACGTTATCGTAATCTAGGCTATATTGGTAAAGTGGTTATAGACGAATAATTTATTTTGGGGCTGACGTAGATTAGCAAGTGTGCTAGTCTATAAAAAATGAAGATAACTCATTGTAAATTAAATAAATCTATACAAAATAAGCTCCTTGAATTTCTTGTATTAGAAGTTACAGCCCGAGCAACGGCTGATTTACTCGGTATCCAAGCCAATTCAGGGATTTTGTTTTACAGAAAAATTCGTGAAGTCATTAGCTATCATTTAGCCTTTGAAGCCGATGAGGTTTTTGATGGTCAAATTGAGCTTGATGAAAGCTATTTTGGCGGTCCTCGTAAAGGAAAACGAGGTCGAGGCGCAGCAGGAAAAGTTGCTGTATTCGGTTTGTTAAAGCAACAAGGAAAAGTATTTACGGTAGTGGTAGAAAATACCAGAACAGAGACATTAATGCCTGTTATTGCGAGGAAAATCAAGACTAACAGCTGGGTTCATACCGATACTTATCGAAGCTATGATGCTCTTGATGTGAGCAAATTTCACCACTAACAATCAATCATTCCGAACTATTTGCGGTGAAACAAAACCACATAAATGGAATAGAAAATTTCTGGAGTCAGGCAATACTCCGAAAATATAATGGCATCGACCGAAAAAACTTTCCTTTATTCTTGAAGGAATGTGAATTTTGGTTTAACTTTGGAGCACCCAAAGAACAACTTAAAACATTGCGAAAATGGTGTGGTATTTAGGGCTAACCTACGTCGGCCCCAAACATAAACTAAACGAGTTATATTGTACTTGATTTTACTTAGGGTTAAAAGAAAAGTGCGGTTAATTTGATTATTACATCTTCATCAATTTAAAAACACGTTCAATTTTCACCGCACTTAATTCGCGGTATTTGCCGTTTTCAATGTCATCTATGGTTAAACCTGCTGTGGCATAACGCACTAAACTAAACGTAAAGTCGGAAAACCAATATGTGCGGTCATCCGGCGCACTTGGCGATTTTTGCCTTCACTGATTTTGATTTCTAATCAACTTGTTGGGATTTGCTTACGTTCGCGAATAGGGGGATTTCGTTCCCATAAAGTTGGTTCGGAAATTAACCGCACTTTAGTAGGTTGCGTTAAGCCATCTTTCAGTTCTACGCCGTGACGTAAAAAATCTAAGTCTCGCTCGGTGGGAACGCCTTCTACTTGTACCCAATAGGTTTTCTAGGTTTTAAATTTGGGATCCGCTAAACGGTGTTGTAATGTACCGTTGTTGGTTAAAATCAATAATCCTTCGCTGTCGCGATCAAGACGACCGGATGCATAGATATTAGGAATAAAATCTTTGAGAGTGGCACGTCCATTTTCATCGGTGAATTGAGTTAACACATCAAAGGGTTTGTTGAACAAAATAATTTTGGTTTCCGCTAAAGAAAGGGGCATAGAACGAGCTTTTGTCGGTGTTTTTTTATGTTGGCGATAAAATGTTGGCGTTTTCATAATAAGCTGAATAAGAAATTTAAACGCCAATATAGCAATTATTCGCTGAGTCTGGCAACTGAACTGCGCGAGATAACTTGGGGTTTAAGAATTAAAGTGCGGTTCGTTTTTTCAGGGTTTTTGATACGTTCCAATAAGGTTTCCACTGCTAATTTGCCCAATTCTATTTTAGGCTGGTGTACGGTAGTTAACGGCGGGGCAAGGTATTGAGCAAGATCGATATTATCATAGCCAATAATGGACATATCTTTTGGAACACTTAATTGATGTTTCCAAAGAGTTTGATATGCCCCCACGGCAATAGTATCACTACAAGCAAATACAGCGGTCGGGCGTTCTTTTTGTTGCAACAGTTTCTCCATACCTACGATACCGCCCTCAAAATCAAAATGGCTTTCCACAATCCAATTGTGATTTAAGGGAACTTGCGCTTCAGATAAGGCTTTTTTGTAACCATTTAGACGATTTAAAGCGAGCGGTTTCTGTAAGTTCCCTGTGATAATACCGATTTTTCGGTGTCCCTGTTCAAGCAAATATTGGGTGGCAAGATAACCGCCCAGCTCAGAATCTTCTAAGATTTTGTCCGCACTTAATGCCGTTGGCCACCAATCCATTACCACCGCAGGAATACTGAGCTCAAGAGAAAGCTGTTCCGCCAAATAAGTTTCTGTACTCATCAGCAACAAACCGTCCACCTGTTTTTGGATTAACATCTGCAAACTGCTTTGCAAACGTTGACTGTCGCCATTGGTATTCGTCAAAATGAGATTGTAATCATTTTTGGCACAATAGCCTTCCACCGCCGCCACCACTTCAGCAAAAAATGGGTTATTGCTGGCAGTGACTAACATACCGATAGTTTGTGTTTTTTTAAGCTTAAAACTACGCGCTAAAGCAGAAGGTTGGTAATTCAATTCACGCACGACTGCCATAATTTTTTCACGCATTTCATCACTCACAAAGCGTGTCCCATTAATCACGTGGGATACGGTTGATGTGGAAACTTGCGTGATACGCGCGATGTCTTTCATTGTCGCCATGGCTTGAAAAATCTAATTTTGCTGAGTGAATAAAAAATCTAAGGTTTCCTGTCTTGACGGGATGGACGGTTGCGCCCCTTTGCGCGTCACGCTAATTGCAGCAGCAGCATGGGCAAATTTAATGGCATCGAACGTGTTTTTTCCGTCTAAAAGTGCGGTTAAAAATGCGCCGTTAAAAGTATCCCCTGCCGCCGTGGTGTCCTCTGCATTAACACGAAAACCTGACACTATTTCGCCTTTTCCGTTTTCGCTCACATACACGCCTTTTGAGCCTAAGGTAATCAGCACCATCGCAATGCCTTTTTGGTGAAAAATCTGTGCCGCGTTGACCGCACTTTGCTCATCAGTTACGGTAATACCCGTTAAAATTTCCGTTTCTGTTTCATTCGGGGTAATAATATCAATTTGGCTTAATAATTCATCCGGTAAGCTACGCGCTGGCGCAGGATTTAACACGACTTTTGTACCATGGGCTTTTGCTAATTGTGCCGCCTTAAGAATGGCTGGCGACGGCGTTTCAAGTTGCATTAACAAGGCATCCGCTTGAGTGATTTCATCAGCAAACTGCGCCACTTGCGCTTCATCCAAACACGCATTGGCACCCGCTGAAATCACAATGCTATTTTCACCACTGGCTGCCACTTGGATCATCGCAATCCCTGTGGTTTGCCCTTGTTTTTCCAAAATAGGCGCAACATTAATGCCATCATCCGCAAAGGCTTGTTTCATTGTGCGACCAATACCGTCTTCCCCAATGCATCCAATAAAGCTAATGGATGTTGTCGATTTATCACACAACCGCGCTGCCGCTACCGCTTGATTTGCCCCCTTACCACCATAAGCAATATGATAATCAGAGCCAGTTAGGGTCTCCCCCGGTTTAGCAAAGTGCGGGACAGAAATCACATGATCTGCATTAATACTGCCTAGAATTGTGAGTTTTTTCATAATATAGCCTTGGTAAAATAGGGCGTAAATATACGCCCTTTGAGTTAAATCATTATTCCGTTACGACTTTTAATGCCACTGGAATTTTCGCTTCAACTTTTTCGCCTTTTAGGATTTTATCCGCAGTTTCTACCCCAAGGCTACCGATTAATTCAGGTTGTTGTGCCACAGTTGCTGCAAGTTTGCCACTTTTCACCGCTTTTACGCCATCATCGGTACCATCAAAACCGACGACAAGGACTTTTTTATTTGCTGCTCCAATCGCACGTAATGCCCCTAACGCCATTTCATCATTTTGTGCAAAGATAGCTTGAACATCGCCTTTGCTTGCCAACAGATTTTCTGTCACATTCAAACCTTTAGTTCGGTCAAAATCTGCAGGTTGGCTGGCAAGTACAGCAAATTTATGTTCATCAACCGCTTGTTTAAAACCTTCACCACGTTCACGTGCAGCTGATGTACCGGCTAAACCTTCTAGTTGGATAACTTTCGCGCCATTTCCTAATTTTTGCGCAATAAAATCACCAGCCATTTTACCGCCAGCCACGTTATCTGACGCAATATGGCTGACTACATCGCCTTTTGCCGCACCACGGTCTAAGGTAATAACAGGGATTTTGTTTCGATTAGCAATCGCCACCGCATTGCCTACCGCTGCGCTATCTGTCGGATTGATTAATAATACTTTTGCACCACGAACCGTTAAATCTTCCACATTTGAAAGTTCTTTCGCAGGGTCGTTTTGGCTATCTAATACCACTAATTTATAGCCTAATTCATCCGCTTTTTTCTGTGCGCCATCTTTTAACGAAACAAAGAACGGATTATCAAGGGTAGATACCGTTAATGCAATGGTATCTTGTGCGAGAGCAGTACTGCTTAAGGTGAAAGATAATGCTAACGCTGATGCGATTGTTGTTAATTTTTTCATAGGAATCTCCTGTGATTGTTATGCTTTTTTACTACCAAGGTAATTGTCTGCGAGTACTGCCACTAAAATCACTAACGCTTTGGCAATCATTTGGTAATAAGATGAAATATCTAATAAATTTAATGCGTTATTTAGGAAACCAATAATTAAAGCACCGATAAGTGTTCCCATAACGCGCCCTTTACCGCCCATTAAACTTGTCCCGCCGACAACGACTGCTGCAATGGCATCTAATTCATAAGAAACGCCAGCCGTGGGTTGGGCTGATGATAAACGTGAAGTCACGATCAAACCCGCTAATGCAGACAAGAAACCACTGACAGCAAAGACAAAAATTTTGATTTTATTGACATTAATCCCTGAAAGTTGAGTGGCGGCTTCATTGCCCCCTAAGGCGTAAATATAACGTCCAATTCGAGTGTGTTTTAAAATGTACCACGCCACCGCAAAAACAATTGCCATTAACCAAATTGGCACAGGAATCCCCAACAAATAGCCTGTTCCTAAGAATGCAAACTGATCGGCGGCATCAGAAAAGCCCGTACTAATTGGACGACCATCGGTATAAACCATGGTCACACCACGTAATAATGTCATCGTCACTAAGGTTGCGATAAAAGCTTGAACTTTCCCTTTTGCCACAATGGCACCACTAATACCACCAAGCAATGTACCTAATACTAAAACAGCGGGAATCACCAATAAAATCGGATATTCACTGCCCACCAGTGATGCGGCAATCGCGCCGGTTAATGCCAATACAGAGCCGACAGATAAATCGATCCCTGCAATTAAAATCACGAATGTCATTCCCACCGCAATAATTGCGTTCACCGACGTTTGGCGAAGAATATTGAGAATATTATCAATCGAGAAAAAATCAGGGTTGATAAATGAAACAATGGCAATCAGAACTAATAACGCCACAATAGAACGTTGTTCGAGTAAGAATTTGCCTAATTTGAACGTATTTTGCGTACTCATAAAAACTCCGTCAGTTTAAACCGCACTTTTACCAATTGCAGCGGCAAGTAATTTTTCTTGTGTCGCGTCTTCGCGAGAAAATTCACCACTAATTCGTCCTTCTCGCATCACTAATATGCGATCTGACATTCCCAACACTTCAGGCATTTCTGATGACACAATGATGATACTCAAGCCATCTTGTTTAAATTTATTAATGAGTTGGTAAATTTCTTTTTTCGCCCCAACATCAACACCACGTGTTGGTTCATCTAAAATTAAAACATTAGGACGGGTCATCAACCCTTTTGCAATCGCCACTTTCTGTTGGTTTCCCCCTGAAAGTAAACCAATTTGCTGATCACGACTTGGGGTTTTGATATTAAACATTAAGATAAAATCATCTACCGCAAGTTGCTCCGAATCGTGGCGGATACGACCAACTTTTGAAAAATGATCTAAGGCAGTCAGTGACATATTTTCTTTTACCGACATCCCTAAAATTAAACCATCACCTTTACGATCTTCTGAAATATAAACAATGCCATTATTCAAGCCGTCTTGCGGACAATCATTTGAAATCGTTTTCCCATTTAACCGCACTTCACCGCTTTCTTTAGGTAAGGCACCATAAAGCACTTTCATTAATTCTGTGCGCCCTGCGCCCATTAAGCCTGAAATCCCTAGAATTTCACCCGCACGCAATGTAAAGCTCACGTTGTGCACACCACTACCAGAGAGTTGGTTAACTTCTAAACGGACTTCGCCTTCAGGAACATCAACATGGGGATATTGCTCATCAAGACGACGCCCAACCATCATTTCAATCAAACGGTCTTCAGTTAACTCCGCAATAGCCACTTCACCGATAAATTGACCATCACGTAAAACCGTCACATCATCACAGATTTCAAAAATCTCTTTAATACGATGCGAAATATAAACAATGCCTCGTTTTTCCGCTTTTAACTCACGAATAACATTAAATAGTGCTTCTGTTTCCGTATCTGTTAAGGCATCCGTTGGTTCATCCATAATGATGACTTTGCTTTCAAAACTTAAGGCTTTCGCAATTTCCACCATTTGTTGCTCACCAATGGACAATTCTGAACAAAGTTGATGGCTACTATGGGGGACATTTAGACGTGCTAATAGCTTATCCGCTTCTGCGTGCATTTTTTTCCAATCGATAGATCCAAAAGGCGTAGTAAATTCACGACCTAAGAAGATATTTTCAGCAATGGTTAAATTACCCACCAAATTTAATTCTTGGTGAATAATGCTGATGCCCGCTTCTTGCGAGTTTTTAGGACCTTTGAACATGACTTGCTGACCAAGATATTCAATTGTTCCTGCATCTTTACTATAAATCCCTGTCAGCATTTTCATTAATGTTGACTTACCCGCGCCATTTTCACCCATTAATGCCATAGCACGCCCAGCATAAACAGATAAACAAGCATTACTTAATGCCTTAACACCAGGGAAAGATTTATCGATACCACTAATTTTTAAGAGTGTTTCTCGTTCCATAACATCGTCCTAAAATGGCACACCAGACACTAAAATAACGTTCGCATAAGGTGAACATTCCCCTGAACGCACAATCGCTTTGGATTCGTGGCTCATTTTTTTGAAATCGTCGTGGGAAATATATTCCACAGGAATGTTATTGCCTTGAATGTTTTCCAGTTCAGCTAAATGCTCCAAAAGTGCGGTCAAAATTTGTGGATTTTTTTGTTTAATTTCTTCCGCCAAAATGGCACGTTCCACAAACATTTCACTTGTGGTGGCATAAAGCGTATCAAGAAAACGAGGAATGCCTTGGGTTAACGCTAAATCAATGCGCCCCACAAATTCAGGAATAGGTAATCCCGCATCACAAATTGTGACCATATCTGTATGCCCAAGGGTCGCAATAGCATGAGAAAGTTGAGCATTTAAAATTGTTGTTTTTTTCATTTTTGCGCTCCATCATGTTTATCTTTCATTCATCGAAACGTTTCGATGAAATTTGTATGCAAAAGATAACGAGAAAAAAATAAAAAGAGAAATACTTTTGTTTAATTTTGTGAAATAGATCACAAATTTTTAGTTATAACTTATTAGAGATAATGCTAAAAGTGCGGTCAAATTTCTGCTAGAATAGCGCGACTTTTTAATAGGATAATTGACAACCTACGTAACGATTGAAAATTTCCAACGCGGATTTGTTTTGCATCGTAAAGCATATAGGAAACGAGTTTGTTAGTCGATCTGTTTACGGAAGAAACAGGGCGTTTAACCGTGCTTGCAAAAGGCGCGCGAGCCAAACGTTCTGCGTGGAAAAGCATATTGCAGCCTTTTACACCATTGCTGTTACGGTGGATAGGAAAAGGCAGTTTAAAAACATTGACTAAAGCAGAACCCGCAGCGATTACCTTACCTTTACAACAGACGGCATTATTTAGTGGGTTTTATGTCAATGAATTGATTTCACGCGTCATTGAACCAGAAACCTCTCATTCGCTCTTATTTCAATGTTATTTGCAATGCTTAACTCGTCTAGCAACGGACACTTCGGTTGAACCGGCACTACGCACCTTTGAGTTTCAATTGTTGCAAACATTGGGATATGCTGTGAGTTTCACGCATTGCGCGGGTTCAGGTCTTCCTGTGGAGAGTGAAATGACTTATCGTTACCGAGAAGAAAAAGGATTTATCGCGTCTTTAATTAAAGATAATTTAACCTTTTATGGCAAAGAGTTACTCGCTTTTGAGACGAAAAATTTTCAAGATCCGTCAGTATTGCAGGCAGCAAAACGTTTTACACGTATCGCGCTAAAACCTTACTTGGGGAATGCGACCTTGAAAAGTCGAGAATTATTCACACAAAACATATTACATTTGAAATAATGGCATTATTCTACACTCCCCCAAAAACCACAAAAAAATCACCGCACTTAATCGCGGAAATTGTGGATCTTGATTATCAAGGTTTAGGCGTAGCAAAAATCCAAGGAAAAACGTGGTTTGTGGAAAATGCGTTGCCAACGGAAAAAGTCTAAATTCGTGTCACGGAAGAAAAATGCCAATACGGATTAGGCATAACACAAAAAATGGGGCTGACGTAGATTAGCAAGTGTGCTAGTCTATAAGAATGAAGATAACTCATTGTAAATTAAATAAATCTATACAAAATAAGCTCCTTGAATTTCTTGTATTAGAAGTTACAGCCCGAGCAACGGCTGATTTACTCGGTATCCAAGCCAATTCAGGGATTTTGTTTTACAGAAAAATTCGTGAAGTCATTAGCTATCATTTAGCCTTTGAAGCCGATGAGGTTTTTGATGGTCAAATTGAGCTTGATGAAAGCTATTTTGGCGGTCCTCGTAAAGGAAAACGAGGTCGAGGCGCAGCAGGAAAAGTTGCTGTATTCGGTTTGTTAAAGCAACAAGGAAAAGTATTTACGGTAGTGGTAGAAAATACCAGAACAGAGACATTAATGCCTGTTATTGCGAGGAAAATCAAGACTAACAGCTGGGTTCATACCGATACTTATCGAAGCTATGATGCTCTTGATGTGAGCAAATTTCACCACTAACAATCAATCATTCCGAACTATTTGCGGTGAAACAAAACCACATAAATGGAATAGAAAATTTCTGGAGTCAGGCAATACTCCGAAAATATAATGGCATCGACCGAAAAAACTTTCCTTTACTCTTGAAGGAATGTGAATTTCGGTTTAACTTTAGATCACCAAAAAAACAACTTAAAACATTGCGAAAATGGAGTGGTATTTAGGGCTAATCTACGTCAGCCCCTTTATTTTTCAATAAAGTGCGGTCAGATTTTCAAGCAAATTGCTTTTAAAATCTGACCGCTTTTTTAATGCTTATTAACGATTAATCCTTGCGCGGCGGCCAATAGACCTCTTCTTTTTTAACGATACCGCGTTTAAGGATATCGGCAGCAAGAGCAGCGGTATCAGGTGGATTTTGGTAGAACGCTGCGTCTTCTTTACTCATTGCGGAGTAGATGCCTTTCCAATGGGTTTTGGCTGGTGGAAGAGGGAGGACTTCGTCTAGGCGCGGGAAGGTGTAGAAGGGATTGCCGCTTTTGGTGCCTGTTCCCATAAGGGCTTTTTCCAACTCGGCATAAGCTGCTTCGCGGACAGGATCAGCAGGGGTAGCAATAAATTTATCCATAAGTGACTTATTTTTGGCATAAACCATTGTTAGCTTTAAGGCGGCTTCTCCTCCTCCTTCACCACCATGTCGCAATGCATTATGCATTAATTGCAAGGATTCTTTTAAATTACCATAACGAATCCGCTTAACCCTAGACAATTCATTCATAGCTGCAGAAAAGCCCTGCCTAGCGGCGCATTCAAGTAGCAATTCACGATTTTTCATATCCTTAAATTTTTTATCATAAATTAAGGATAACTCATATTGCGCCAGCGGTACTCCTAAATCTACTGCTTTTTGTAAGTATGCAAGACCAAGCTTCGGATTGTGGTGGTAGCCTGCATTTCCTTCATACAGCGCATCAAACAACCAGTAGTTTGCCATTGCCCAGTTTTTGTCCAGACCGTAGTGCAGCCATTTTCGGGCACGACTGGGAAGGGGAGCATACAATGTCCCACTCGCACCATGTCCATTAGTATAAAGCAAATAAAGGTTATTGATTGCCTGATAATGTCCCTTCGACGCAGCCGCTTCATATAGGGTAATCATATCTTGCGCTTGACGTGTATTCTTGCGCCAACCTTCAGCATGAATCAGAGTGGCAGCGCGATACCAACGGTGTGACTCTGCATCAGGCGGTGATGGTGGTGTCCAAGTCGTGCAGGTGTATTGGGTACGCTTGGAATCAAAGGCTTCGGGTGCCGGTTGGGATTGGGACGGCGAAACCGAACTGCAGGAAACCAACAGGGGAACAAGTAAGGAGACAAAAATAAATTTTTTCATGATATCGATTTGTTTGTGTTAAGGCCGTCTGACAATAACCCTTCCAGATTTCAGACGGCCTGTTCTTTAGTCTTTACGCGGTGGCCAATAGACCTCTTCTTTTTTGACGATACCGCGTTTGAGAATGTCGGCGGCAAGGGCGGCGGTGTCAGGCGGATTTTGGTAGAACGCCGCGTCTTCTTTACTCATTGCAGAGTAGATGCCTTTCCAATGGGTTTTGGCAGGTGGCAGAGGGAGGACTTCGTCTAGGCGCGGGAAGGTGTAGAAGGGGTTGCCGCTTTTAGTGCCCGTGCCTAGAAGAGCTTTATTCAATTCAGTATAAGCTGCTTCACGAACAGGATCGGCAGGAGTGGCGTTAAATTGATGCATAATCTCCTTATCTTTAGTATAAATCATAGACATTCCTAAGGCTGCTTTGCCTCCACCCTCTCCTCCTTGTCGTACCGCATTATGCATTAATAACAGTGCTTCTTTTAGATTGCCATAGCGTATGATCTTTACCATATACAATTCTCTCATGGCAGCAGAAAAACCCTGTCTAGCTGCACAACCAAGCAGCAGTTCACGTGTGCTGTAATCTTTAAATTGTTTATCGTAAATCCGCGCTAATTCGTATTGAGCCAGCGGCACACCCAAATCCACCGCTTTTTGCAGGTAAGCAAGACCAAGTTTCGGGTTGTGGCGGTAGCCCGCATTTCCTTCATACAGCGCATCAAACAACCAGTAGTTTGCCATCGCCCAATTTTTGTCTAAACCGTAATGCAGCCATTTGCGGGCGCGACTGGGCTGGGGAGCATACAAAGTACCACTTGCACCATGTCCATTGGTATAAAGTAAATAAAGGTTGTTGATTGCCTGATAATGCCCCTTCGACGCAGCCGCTTCATATAGGGTAATCATATCTTGCGCTTGACGTGTATTCTTGCGCCAACCTTCAGCATGAATCAGAGTGGCAGCGCGATACCAACGGTGTGATTCTGCATCAGGCGGTGATGGTGGTGTCCAAGTGGCGCAGGTGTATTCTGTGCGTTTGGGATCAAATGCTTTGGGTGCAGAAAGCGTTTGAGTATCGTTACGGTCTGATGCTGAAAATGAATTTACTCCGCAAGCAGTAATTAGCGGGATAAGTAAGAAAATGATATTACGTTTTTTCATATTTGAATGTGCTTTGGATGGATTAAAATTTAGTCTAAACATTCTTTTAAATAATGTAAATTATATTTTAACAATATCACCTTAAAATTAAAACTTTCATCAAAAAACAAATTGATAACTTTATATTACTCATTTTTTAATGTGGTTTTTATAATAAAAAAGAGCGGTCAAAATTCACAGTGATTTTTGACCGCTCTTTGTTTGTTAAGATTAGCGTTTCGCTTTTTTGATAAACTTCATTAAACGTTTACGTTTACGTAATTGGTTTGGTGTGAGTTTATTTTTTCTACCCGCAAATGGGTTTGAACCTTCTTGGAATAGCAAGCGAATTGGCGAACCAATAATTTTCAAACTCTTACGATAATAATTAGATAAATAACGTTTGTATGAATCCGGTAATTTATCCATTTGGTTACCATGCACCACGATAATTGGTGGATTATAGCCACCTGGGTGAGCGTATTTTAATTTAATACGACGACCGCCAATCATTGGTGGTTGGTGCTCATCCGTTGCCATTTGTAAGATTCGGGTGAGAAGGGACGTCGTCATTTTTTGTGTCGCACAAGCATAAGCTTCTTTAATCGAATCAAAAAGATTCCCCACGCCACTGCCGTGTAAAGCAGAAATAAAATGCACACGGGCAAAGTCGATGAAATCAAGACGGCGATCTAATTCAGATTTGACGCGATCTTTCACATCTTGATCTAAGCCATCCCATTTATTCACGACGATCACAAGTGAGCGACCTGCATTTAAGATAAAGCCAAGTAGAGAGAGATCTTGATCTGAAATGTTTTCACGCGCATCAATTGTGAGTAATACCACGTTTGCATCTTGAATCGCTTGTAACGTTTTAATAACAGAGAATTTCTCAACGGCTAAATGCACTTTACCACGTTTACGCACACCCGCTGTATCAATCAAGGTGTATTGTTGCCCATCGCGTTCCATTGGAATGTAGATACTGTCACGTGTTGTGCCTGGCATGTCGTAAACGACCACGCGATCTTCACCTAAAATACGATTGGTTAATGTCGATTTACCGACGTTTGGACGGCCTACAATCGCAATTTTGATATTTTTATCTTGTTCTTCTTCAAGCTCTTCGTCTAATGCTTCATCAATTAATGAAGTATCTTCCTCTGAATCGAAGTCAAATTCGTGATCCCATTCATCTTTTTCTTCTTCATCAGAAGTGCGGTCATTTTCTGCTTCGTTTTCTTGTAATTTTTCCGCTAAAGGTGCAAGTACTTGCTCCATTAATTGAGTCACGCCACGGCCTTGTGATGCGGCGATTTGTTCAATTTCACCTAAGCCTAATTGATAAAATTCCGCACAGTGTGAATCAGCATCGATACCATCAGTTTTGTTTGCCACCACGACGGTTGTTTTATTAGTGCGTTGGCGTAAGTAGTTGGCAATGCCAATGTCTGCATCTGTTAAACCTGCACGCGCATCCACTAAGAAAAGCACTACATCGGCTTCTTCAATCGCTAATAAGGATTGTTCCGCCATTTTTTCTTCAACGCCTTCTTCAGTGCCATCAATACCGCCGGTATCGATCACAATGAAATCATAGCCAGAAATATTGGCATGACCGTATTTACGATCTCGGGTTAAACCAGGGAAGTCAGCGACAAGCGCATCGCGAGTACGGGTTAAACGGTTGAATAGGGTGGATTTACCTACGTTTGGGCGACCCACTAAGGCAACGACAGGAGTTGTCATAAAAATATCTCTGTAAAGTGTAAATTTGGTTAATTATAGCGAATGTTGGCTGGCAGGTAAAATTCGGGCATAAAAAAAGCACCTTTTGGTGCTTCATTATCTCGGCTTAATTGGCGGAATGGACGGGACTCGAACCCGCGACCCCCTGCGTGACAGGCAGGTATTCTAACCAGCTGAACTACCACTCCGTGAGTATATTAAGACAAGTTTTAAATTGGCGGAATGGACGGGACTCGAACCCGCGACCCCCTGCGTGACAGGCAGGTATTCTAACCAGCTGAACTACCACTCCGTGAGTATATTAAGACAAGTTTTAAATTGGCGGAATGGACGGGACTCGAACCCGCGACCCCCTGCGTGACAGGCAGGTATTCTAACCAGCTGAACTACCACTCCGCTAAGTGCTGGGTATGATAATGATGAACGTTAAAACCGTCAATCTTTTTTTTCTTTTTTATGTTTATCTGATTAATAGATAACCGATTAATGTGAGGTTTCGTCACTCGTACGAATAGACCAAAAACATTTGCCGTCGCTTTTTTTATTGACCAATTTAAGGAAATCCAAATGGGCTTGGATTTCATCATCAGTGGGTTGTAATACTTTTAAATTTTGCGAAAAATTGACCGCACTTTGAAGATCTTGCATATTAGCACCAGCTTGGATAATTGAACTATCCGCATGATCTTCATCGAATAGACTGGTTTGACCGCCCGTCATGGACAAATAAACGTCGGCTAAAATCTCCGCATCCAGTAACGCACCGTGGAGTGTTCGTTTGCTGTTATCAATGCCTAAACGATCACACAATGCATCTAAGCTATTACGTTTTCCAGGATACATTTGGCGAGCCATTTGCAATGTATCGGTGACGAGGCAAATATCGGTCGTTTTGATATCTAACCCAAGTTTACGGAATTCATAGTCCATAAAGCCCACGTCGAAGGGGGCATTATGAATCAGCAGTTCGGCACCACGAATGTATTCAATAAAGTCTTGTGCAATCGTTTTGAAATCCGGTTTATCCGCCAGCATTTCATCCGTAATACCGTGAACTTTAATGGCATCGGGATCAACCAAACGATCCGGTTTAATATAAATATGAAAATTATTGCCCGTATATTTACGGTTGATCATTTCCACCGCGCCAATTTCAATAATGCAATGTCCTTCGTAATGCGCACCAATTTGGTTCATACCGGTGGTTTCAGTATCCAGTACAATTTGGCGATCCGGATTTATCATTGTTCTACCTATCTGTTTCCTTTAAAATACTGCCTATTTTACACAAGCTCGAATTAGTTATGCAAAAACAGATTGAAATTTTTACGGATGGATCTTGCCTAGGCAATCCGGGAGCCGGTGGCATAGGGATTGTCCTGCGCTATAAACAGCACGAAAAACATATTTCAAAAGGGTATTTCAAAACTACCAATAATCGCATGGAATTACGAGCAGTGATTGAGGCTTTAAATAGCTTAAAAGAGCCTTGCCATGTGACGCTTTATAGCGATAGCCAATATATGAAAAATGGCATCACACAATGGATTTACAATTGGAAGAAAAACAATTGGAAAGCGAGTACGGGAAAAGCGGTAAAAAACCAAGATTTATGGATTGCCTTAGATCAGGCGATTCAAACCCATAACATTGATTGGCAGTGGGTAAAAGGCCATTCAGGCCATCGAGAAAATGAAATTTGTGATGAGTTAGCCAAACAAGGCGCAGAAAACCCAACTTTCGAAGATATCGGTTACGAAGGCTAATCTGCACCTTGTTTTAAAGTGCAGTTATTCTTGATAACGAATTAACCCTTCTTGCTGTGTGGTGGCAATTAATGTGCCATCTGCAGCAAAAATTTGTCCTCTCGCTAAACCACGCCCTGCAAAAGCATTGTTACTTTCAATGGCATGTAAGTGCCAATTATTTAAATTGAAAGGACGGTGGAACCAAATGCTGTGGTCGATTGTGGCCACTTTCATCCCTTTCTGTAAAAAGCCTTTCCCATGTGGGTGAAGTGCGGTCAAAATACAGTGGAAATCAGAAAAATAGGCCAAGAGACATTGTTGCGTCTGCAAATCTAATGGTGCTTCTCCATTGGTTTTAAACCAAGCATATTGTTCGGGTGGGAGTTCACGACCATCAAATGGATTATTCAAATATCGGCTATGAATCTGAAATGGTCGCTCTTGGGCAAATTTTTCACTCAAGCTTTCGGGCAAAGTCTGCGCCACTTTTAACATGATTTCGTGTTCATCAATGCATTGTTCAGGGCCTGGCACTTGCGGCATAGCAGATTGATGGTCGAAGCCTTCTTCGGGTACTTGAAATGAAGTAGTGACATGACAAATCACATTTTTATGTTGAATGGCCTTTACGCGTAACGCAGAGAAATTGCGTCCTTCACGTAAAGTTTCTACATCATAAATAATCGGGTGTTGACTATCGCCAGGTGCTAAAAAGTAAGCATGGCAGGAATGGAGTACTCGCTCAGGCGGGGCAACTTGCATCGCAGCAGAAAGAGATTGCGCCACAACCTGACCGCCAAACACTTGGCGAAAACCTAAGTCTTCACTCGCACCACGAAAGATAAGATCATCAATTTTTTCTAGTTTTAACAATTCGATGAGTTGATTTAATTTATCTGACATTGTTTTTTCCTTTTATAAATACAAAAAGACCGCATAATCATGCGGTCTAAAGCGTTTTTATACGTTAAAGCGGAAGTGCATAACATCACCATCTTGCACGATGTAGTCTTTACCTTCTAAGCGCCATTTACCTGCTTCTTTTGCTCCGTTTTCACCTTTGAATTGGATGAAGTCATCGTAAGCAATCACTTCAGCACGGATGAAGCCTTTCTCAAAGTCTGTGTGGATTACAGCCGCTGCTTTAGGGGCGGTTGCACCCACAGAAACTGTCCATGCGCGCACTTCTTTCACACCCGCAGTGAAGTAGGTTTGAAGATTTAATAAGGCATAACCCGCACGAATTACACGGTTTAAGCCTGGTTCTTCAATACCAAGATCTTGTAAGAATTCGATTTTTTCATCATCATCAAGTTCAGCAATTTCTGCTTCAATCGCCGCACATACAGGCACCACAACAGAGCCTTCTTTTTCTGCAAACTCACGTACTTTGTCTAAATATGGGTTATTTTCAAAACCGTCTTCATTCACGTTCGCAATGTACATGGTTGGTTTTAATGTGAGGAAGTTGTAGCTTTTAATTGCTAATAACTCATCTTTATCCAATTCAACAGAACGAATCATACCTGCTTCAGAAAGTACAGGAAGGATTTTTTCCATCACAGACAGCTCAAATTTTGCGTCTTTATCGCCACCTTTAGCTCGTTTTTGTAAACGTTGAATAGCACGTTCGCAGCTATCTAAGTCAGCAAGGGCTAATTCGGTATTGATGGTTTCGATATCGCTTAATGGATCGATCTTACCCGCAACGTGCACGATGTCATCATTTTCAAAACAACGAACAACATGACCAATTGCATCAGTTTCACGGATGTTAGCTAGGAATTTATTACCTAAGCCTTCACCTTTACTTGCACCCGCAACCAAACCAGCGATATCCACAAACTCCATGGTGGTGGGTAATACGCGTTCAGGTTTAACAATTTCCGCTAACGCATCTAAACGCGGATCCGGCATTGGTACCACGCCAGTATTTGGTTCGATTGTACAAAACGGATAGTTTGCCGCTTCGATACCGGCTTTGGTTAATGCATTAAAAAGGGTAGATTTACCGACGTTTGGCAAACCAACGATACCACATTTAAATCCCATGATGTTTTCCTTATTGTAAGCGTAAGTGCGGTTAAAATTTATGGTGTTTTTTCACCGCACTTCTGAGTTAAATTTTAAAACTGTTTAAGCGATTGGTGGCTTTCACCATGCCTTCTTTGAAAAGCAATTCAATGCAATCGGTGGCTTCATCTAACGCTTTATCGAGCGCTTCTCTTTCTGCAGGCGCGGGTTTGTTAAGCACAAAACCTGAAACTAAATCACGGTGTCCAGGATGGCCAATGCCAATGCGTAAACGATAGAAATTGTTGCTGTTACCAAGCTGTGCCACGATATCTTTTAAACCATTATGTCCGCCATGTCCGCCACCTTGTTTTAATTTTACGGTGCCAGGCGGTAAATCTAATTCATCGTGTAGCACTAAAATTTCTTCTGGTTTGATGCGATAAAAATTAGCAAGTGCGCCTACGGCTTTTCCACTTAAATTCATAAACGTCGTTGGCACTAAAAAACGCACTTCTTTGCCGTTAATCAGTGTTTTTCCCACGTAACCAAAGAATTTATTTTCTGCATTAAGTGAAACATTAAAACGACGAGCTAAACGCTCAATCAGCCATTCCCCTGCATTGTGGCGGGTTTCCGCATATTTATCGCCAGGGTTTCCCAGCCCCACGATGAGTTTAATTTCAGACATAGTTTTCTACTTGAATAAAAATAGTGGCGTATTGTAGCGAAAAAGGGCTAATTTCTCAATCTATAAGGCTAAGACTAAAACACCGGAGAGAATTAATAGACTTCCTATGACTAATTTCATACTTAAGGGTTCGCCTAACAATACCACGCCTAAAATAATGGCTATCACCACACTGAGTTTATCAATGGGCGCAACCCAAGAGGCGGGCGCCATTTGTAACGCGCGATAATAACAAAGCCAAGATAGGCCCGTAGCAACACCAGAAAGAATTAAAAAGGTAAACGGTTTTGCAGCAATATGTTGTGGCAGTTGCCATTCGTTACGTGCGCTAATGATACCTGCTGTAACGAGTAACACCACAATTGTACGGATAAAGGTCGCGAGATTGCTGTTAATGCCTTCAACCCCTAATTTGCCTAAAATAGCGGTAAGTCCAGCGAAAAAGGCTGAACCAATGGCAAAAAATACCCAATTCATGATGTGCTCCTATTTTATCGTTAATATTGACCGCACTTTTCCGCTATAATAACGGAAAACTCATCAAGACAGAATAAGACATGAACCAAATTAATATTGAAATCGCTTATGCCTTGCCGGATCGCTATTATTTGAAGTCCTTCAAAGTGGATGAAGGCACAATGATTCAAACGGCTATTTTACAATCGGGCATTTTACAACAATTTACCGAGATCGATTTGCGTGAAAATAAAGTGGGGATTTATTCCCGTCCAGCAAAACTAAACGATCAATTAAAAGACGGCGATCGTATTGAAATTTACCGCCCATTATTAGCCGATCCTAAAGAAATTCGTCGTAAACGTGCAGCAGAGCAAGCCAAAGCCGCACAAGAAAAAGCTCAACAAGAAAAACAGGAAAAGGAGTAAAAAAATGACCGCACTTTCCAACCAATATTGTCTGCCTGATGGCATTACCCCTGAAATTTTCCTGCGTGATTATTGGCAGAAAAAACCATTAATTATTCGTAATGGCTTGCCTGAAATTGTTGGTCAATTTGAGCCGGACGATATCATCGAATTAGCACAAGGCGAAGATGTGACCGCGCGTTTAGTGAAAACCTTTTCAGATGATAATTGGAAAGTGTTTTTCAGTCCGTTATCCGAAGAAGATTTTGCGGATGTACCGGAGAAATGGTCGGTGCTCGTCCAAAATTTAGAACAATGGAGCACTGAACTCGGTCAGCTTTGGAATAAGTTTGGCTTTATCCCGCAATGGCAACGCGATGATATTATGGTGTCTTATGCACCTAAAGGCGGTTCCGTTGGTAAGCATTATGACGAATATGATGTATTCTTGGTGCAAGGTTATGGTCATCGCCGTTGGCAGTTAGGTAAATGGTGTGATTCTTCTACAGAATTTAAACCGAATCAGCCGATTCGTATTTTTGATGATATGGGCGAATTGGTCATTGATGAAGTGATGAATCCAGGTGATATTCTTTATATTCCTGCTCGCATGTCGCATTATGGTGTAGCTGAAGATGATTGTTTGACCTTTTCTTTTGGTTTGCGTTATCCGAATTTAGCGGATATTTTCGATAACGTGAATAAAGCGTTTTGTCATCAAGATCCTGAATTGAATTTAAGCGAATTCCAATTACCGTTACGTTTAACGCAAGCAGAGCAGCGTACGGGCAAATTGGCGGATGAAAATATTCAGACAATGAAAAAACAATTCTTAGCGAAATTGGCAGAGTCTGATGCCTTTGATACCTTGTTCAAACAAGCAGTAGCCAGTACAGTGAGCTCACGTCGCTATGAAATGTTAGTATCCGATGAAATGTCCGATCCTGACGAAGTGCGGTCAATTTTAGAAGAGGAACAAGGTGTATTAATGCAGGACAATAACTGCAAATTGCTTTACACCGAAAATCCGCTCCGCATTTATGCTAATGGCGAATGGTTGGATGAAGTGAATGTCATTGAAGCGGAAGTGTTGAAACGCCTTTCCGATGGTGAAGCGCTAGATTGGGCATTTTTAAACAACTTAGTGAATGATACAGAAGATCCTGAAAGTACAATGGAATTATTGCTTGATTCGATTTGTAACTGGCTGGATGACGGTTGGGTGTTGATTGAATAATGTCTGAAAACATTTACTCCGTTTCCCAGCTGAACAGCGCAGCCCGCCAAATGTTGGAAGGGAATTTTTCACAGATTTGGCTTACAGGAGAGATTTCTAATTTCACTCAACCTGTGTCTGGGCATTGGTATTTAACGCTAAAAGATGAAAATGCCCAAGTTCGCTGTGCGATGTTCCGCATGAAAAATTTGCGGGTGGGATTTCGTCCGCAAAACGGCATGCAAGTCTTAGTGCGAGCGAATGTCAGTTTATATGAGCCTCGCGGTGATTATCAGCTGGTTATTGAATCCATGCACCCTGCTGGTGAGGGATTGTTGCAACAGCAATTTGAAGCGCTCAAAATGAAATTGGCGGCTGAAGGGGTGTTTGCACAAAACCTGAAGAAAAGCTTGCCAGACTTTGCTAAAGCGGTGGGTATTGTGACCTCTTCAACTGGCGCAGCGTTGCAAGATATTCTGCATATTTTGGCTCGCCGAGATCCCAGTTTAAAAGTGGTGATTTATCCAACGGCAGTGCAAGGCAAAGAAGCAACGGCTGAAATCGTCCAAATGATTGAGCTCGCTAATGCACGTCAAGAAGTGGATGTATTGATTATCGGCCGTGGTGGTGGTTCTTTAGAAGATCTTTGGTGCTTTAATGAAGAAGAAGTCGCACGTGCGATTTTCCGTTCTAATTTACCAATTATCAGTGCGGTAGGTCACGAAACCGATGTCACCATCGCCGATTTTGTGGCTGATTTACGTGCACCAACCCCCTCTGCTGCTGCGGAGTTAGTGAGTCGCAATCAGCAGGAATTACTTCAACAGTTAGCTTATAAGCAACAGCGTTTGGAGATGGCATTAGATCGTATTTTTAGTCAGCAACAACAACGTTTGCAACAGTTACGTTTACGCCTGCAAAACCAACATCCGCAAAATCAATTATTGATGCAAAAAGCCAAAACTGCGCAATTACATCATCGTCTCTTGTTAGCGATGCAGCGTCAAATGGATAAAACGCAGCAAAAATTGACCGCACTTTCAGCGCGCTTAAAACAAAATCCGTTGCCTTATCGATTGCAAAAACAATCGCAGTATTTAGCTCAGTTACAAGTGCGGTTAAATTTAGGGGCGAATCGTCAAGTCACGGAACGTCAAAATAAATTAGCGACATTATGTGGCAAGTTAGATGGATTAAGTCCATTAAAAGTATTGGCTCGAGGATATTCCATCGCAGAAGATGCCAAAGGACATGCTATTGTGAGTGTGAAACAAGTCAAAACAGGCGACACCATTAAAACGAAGGTGGCAGATGGAGAAATAACCAGCCGCGTTTGTTAATTCAAATAGATTCTTAATGTAAACCTATGATGAATAAGAAATCATCATAGGTTTTCTTTTTTTGTGACCGGCTTCAAAGTTTCGACAAAAAAATAGAGGGTTCAGTTTTTTTTATTTTTTTATGGGAGTATTATGCGACCTCGATACTAGGAGAGTAATGATGTCAGAAATTCAACAGTTTAGTCAGCATGATATTGAAGTTCTTAATGAAGAAACTGTTTATAAAGGTTTTTTTACACTTAAGAAAGTACAGTTCAAACACAAGCTTTTTGCCGGTGGCGAAAGTGGTGTTGTGACACGGGAGTTGTTGGTCAAAGGTGCTGCTTCTGCCGTGATTGCTTACGATCCGAAAGAAGATGCGGTGGTTTTAGTGGAACAAGTACGTATTGGTGCATATCAACCTGCTTCTGCTCGTTCTCCTTGGTTATTAGAATTGATCGCCGGCATGGTCGAAGAGGGTGAACAACCTGAAGAAGTGGCTTTGCGTGAAAGTGAAGAGGAAGCTGGTGTATCTGTTCAAGATCTCACACATTGTTTAAGCGTGTGGGATAGCCCGGGCGGTGTCGTAGAACGTATTCATTTGTTTGTCGGTCGAGTAGATAGCTCACAAGCTAAGGGACTTCATGGTTTAGCTGAAGAGAATGAAGACATCCGTGTTCATGTGGTGAAACGTGAGCAAGCCTATCAATGGATGTGCGAAGGTAAAATTGATAATGGCATTGCAGTAATGGGCTTACAATGGCTTCAATTAAATTACGCCCAATTGCGGTAGCGCTGGCAATAGGAGTCCCATGAGCAATACATTTGAATGCGAATCCGCGAGTGAGATCGTCAAATTATTACAAATCACCGATCCTCATTTGTTTAAGGATACAAGCAAAGACTTATTAGGTATCAACACGCACGGGAGCTTTTCTCAGGTGTTAAAAGAAATTCAGGCGGAGTCTTTTGATTATGATGTCGTGCTTGCGACGGGTGATTTAGTACAAGATAGTAGTGACGAAGGTTATCTACGATTTGTTGAAATGGTTAAACCGTTAAATAAGTCAGTATTTTGGCTTCCGGGTAACCATGATTTTCAACCCAAAATGGTCGAGCATTTAAGCCAACCGCCGATTAACGCGTCAAAACATTTACTTCTTGGAAAACATTGGCAAGTGATTTTGTTAGATAGCCAAGTTTCTGGTGTGCCTCATGGTGAATTAAGTGCTTATCAGCTAGATTGGTTAAAAATGAAATTAGCGGAAAATCCAGCGCGTCATAGCTTAGTCGTCTTACATCACCATTTATTGCCAACAAATTCAGCATGGCTTGATCAGCATAACTTACGTAATGCGCATGAATTCTCAGAGGTTCTGTCTCAATTCAACAATGTAAAAGGGATTTTATACGGTCATATTCATCAAGAAGTCGATGGCTATTGGCAAGGTTATCAAACCATGGCAACACCAGCGACTTGTATTCAATTTAAGCCGGACAGCAACTATTTTGCTTTAGATACCTTACAACCAGGTTGGCGTGAAATTGAGCTATATCCAGATGGGCGAATTGAAACGAGAGTGAAGAGAATCAAACACAAAACGTTCCTGCCAAATATGGAGGAAGAAGGATACTAAACAAAGTGCGGTTAAAATTCAGGTGATTTTAACCGCACTTTTTCTATACCGAAAGGGGTAAAAGTCCATTTTACACTAGCCAGCATTCCCACAAATCTGTACAATAGCCGACCGATTTTATCTTTTTACTAATCTTTATTTTTTAAGCAATATGACGCAAAAATTACATATTAAAACATGGGGCTGTCAGATGAATGAATACGATTCATCAAAAATGGCCGATCTTCTCTTAAATACACATGGTTTGGAATTAACTGATATTCCAGAAGAAGCAGATGTGTTACTTCTAAATACCTGTTCTATCCGTGAAAAAGCACAAGAAAAAGTGTTCCATCAGTTAGGTCGTTGGAAAGAATTAAAAAAACAAAATCCAAACTTAGTGATTGGTGTGGGCGGTTGTGTAGCATCACAAGAAGGCGAGCATATTCGTCATCGTGCGCCTTATGTAGATATCGTATTTGGTCCGCAAACTTTACATCGTTTGCCAGAAATGATTAACCAAATCCGTGGCGGTAAAAGTTCGGTGGTGGATGTAAGTTTCCCTGAAATTGAGAAATTTGACCGCTTACCAGAGCCTCGCGCAGAAGGTCCAACTGCGTTTGTGTCTATTATGGAAGGTTGTAATAAATATTGTACTTACTGCGTGGTGCCTTATACCCGTGGTGAAGAAGTGAGCCGTCCTGTTGATGATGTATTATTTGAAATTGCGCAGTTAGCCGAGCAAGGTGTTCGTGAAATCAATTTATTAGGCCAAAACGTAAACGCATATCGTGGCCCGACATTTGATGGCGGTATCTGTACATTTGCGGAATTATTGCGTTTAGTAGCATCTATTGACGGTATCGACCGTTTACGTTTTACTACCAGCCACCCAATCGAATTTACTGATGATATTATTGATGTGTATCGTGACACACCTGAATTAGTAGACTTCGTACATTTGCCGGTACAAGCTGGTTCAGACCGTATTTTAACCATGATGAAACGTGGTCATACCGCGTTAGAATATAAATCGATCATTCGTAAATTACGTGCAGTGCGTCCAAATATCCAAATCAGCTCAGATTTCATTGTTGGCTTCCCAGGTGAAACCAATGAAGAGTTTGAACAAACAATGAATCTAATTGCGCAAGTGAATTTTGATATGAGCTTTAGCTTTATCTATTCCGCGCGTCCAGGTACACCTGCAGCAGACATGCCAGATGATGTAACCGAGGAAGAGAAAAAACAACGTCTCTATCTTTTACAAGAGCGTATCAACCAACAAGCGGCACAATATAGTCGCCGTATGCTTGGTACAGAGCAACGCGTGTTGGTGGAAGGGCCGTCTAAGAAAGATATTATGGAATTAACAGGACGTACGGAAAACAATCGTATTGTGAATTTCCAAGGCTCACCAGATATGATCGGTAAGTTTGTCGATATCAAAATTACAGATGTTTATACTAACTCTCTACGTGGCGATGTAGTACGAACTGAAGATCAAATGGGATTACGTATTGCACAATCTCCACAAGAAGTGATGAACCGTACTCGTAAAGAAGATGAATTAGGCGTAGGACGTTATCACGGCTAATCGTTTAAAATAACTATAGATAAGTAACCGTACGTAAGTGCGGTTATTTTTTTATGTGTTTTTTAGAAAAGAGAGTAGGAAAGTCGTTACCCTAAATTTTAGGCATAAAAAAACACCCGTTAAGGTGCTGATTTAAAGTGGTGGGTCGTGAAGGATTCGAACCTTCGACCAACGGATTAAAAGTCCGCTGCTCTACCGACTGAGCTAACGACCCACTGGTATAATTTTGAAATGGTGCCCGAAGCCAGACTTGAACTGGCACGCCTCGAAAGGCGAGGGATTTTAAATCCCTTGTGTCTACCGATTCCACCACTCGGGCAAATTGGAGCGGGAAACGAGGCTCGAACTCGCGACCCCGACCTTGGCAAGGTCGTGCTCTACCAACTGAGCTATTCCCGCGTTTGCTTGTTGTCAAACAACGGGGCGTATTTTACGGATTTATCGTATTGTGTCAAATAAAATTCGTAAAAAAAGTTTTTAATTGGTTAAAAATAATTCAAAAATAAAAGGCGCGATTAAAATAACCGCACCTTTCATTTAAAATTTAGCCAATTCTATAATTCAATGTTATCTAACAAGCTGCCTTTTGCTGCTTTCAAGTATTGGAGCATCGACCATACTGTTAAGATTGCTGCCAAGTAGAGAAGTATGATTGCCAATGTTTCCATATAGACATTATATCGCCAGAGTAACCCACCTAAAGCAAGCATTTGAGAGGTCGTCTTCACTTTTCCCATCCATGAAACGGCTACTTTATTACGTTCACCCAATTCAGCCATCCATTCACGTAAAGCAGAGATTATGATTTCGCGTGAAATCATAATAATAGCAGGGATAGTAATCCAAAAAGAATGTTGATATTCCACGATTAACACAAGGGCAGTAATAACCATCACTTTATCAGCTACAGGATCAAGGAAAGCGCCGAAGCGAGTTGTTTGTTTTAATTTTCGAGCAAGATAGCCATCAAACCAGTCGGTGAGACCCGCGATAAAGAAAATAAGCGTTGTAATAAAAGGTGCTGAAGGAATTGGCAAATAAAATGCCACGACGAAGAATGGAATTAAAATCACTCGGAGAATCGTCAGGAAAATGGGAATATTATATTTCATAAAAATAACCGCACTTTGGTTAAAGATAGGTTCATTTTAAAGGATCTACAAAAATAAAAAAAGCCACTTAATGTGGCTTTTTCTTAAAAATTAAAGTTTGTCAGCGTTTTGTTTCAAGTATTTAGCAACACCTTCAGGGCTGTCTTTCATACCTTCTTTGCCTTTTTCCCATTGAGCAGGGCAAACTTCACCGTGTTCTTCGTGGAATTGTAATGCATCTACCATACGTAACATTTCATCGATGTTACGACCTAATGGTAAGTCATTAACCACTTGGTGACGAACAACGCCGTTTTTGTCAATTAAGAATGAACCACGTAACGCAACACCTTCTTCAGGGTGTTCGATACCGTATGCTTTAGCGATTTCGTGTTTAACGTCTGCAGCTAATGCATATTTAACTGCACCGATACCGCCGTTTTCAGTTGGGGTATTACGCCATGCGTTGTGAGTGAATTCTGAGTCGATAGATACACCAACAACTTCAACACCACGTTTTTTGAACTCTTCGTAACGGTGGTCGAATGCGATTAACTCAGATGGGCAAACGAAAGTAAAGTCTAATGGATAGAAGAATAATACTGCCGCTTTACCATTGATGTGTTTCTTGAAATTGAAGTTATTAACGATTTCTCCGTTGCCTAAAACTGCAGCGCAAGTAAAATCTGGAGCTTGACGAGTTACTAATACCATAGTCATAATTCCTATATGAAAGTTAATAAAAATTTTGCGGATGCAAAAAGTCGCCGATTATTTTAAGAAAATTAACCGCACTTTAACAGCTGTTTTTATCTATTGAATTAATTAATATTGTCTAAGTTACAGGTGAAATATATGTCAGAACATCATACCTTATCGACCAAACTGGTTCATGCTGGGCGTAAAAAACGTTTTAGTCAAGGCTCAGTTAACCCCGTGGTTCAACGTGCATCTTCTTTAGTATTTGAGACTATTGCAGATAAAAAACATTGTACAAAAAATCGTTACAAAGGAGAGCTTTTCTACGGACGCCGTGGCACGTTAACGCATTTTGCACTTCAAGATTTAATGTGTGAAATGGAAGGGGGCGCAGGCTGTTATCTTTATCCTTGTGGGGCTGCAGCGGTAACAAATGCTATTTTATCCTTTGTGGAAACAGGCGATCATGTCTTAATGACAGGGGCAGCCTATGAACCGACACAAGATTTTTGTAATGTAATTTTGAAAAAAATGCATATTGATACGACCTATTATGATCCCATGATAGGCGCAGATGTTGCCAAACTCGTGCAGCCAAATACGAAAGTTTTATTTTTAGAGTCGCCAAGCTCTTTAACGATGGAAGTACCTGATATTCCTGCGATTGTTAAAGCGGTTCGAGAAGTAAGCCCTGAAATCGTCGTTATGATCGATAATACATGGGCAGGGGGCGTACTATTCAAAGCGCTAGAACACGGTATTGATATTTCTATTCAAGCTGGGACCAAATATTTAGTGGGGCATTCTGATATTATGATTGGTACTGCTGTGGCTAATGCGCGTACTTGGGATAAATTGCGCGAACATTCCTATTTAATGGGGCAAATGGTTGATGCTGATTCTGCCTATACGACGGCTCGTGGCATTCGCACCTTAGGTGTGAGATTAAAACAACATTATGAAAGTAGTTTAAAAGTGGCCAAATGGTTAAGTGAGCAACCACAAGTTAAAGCAGTGTATCATCCTGCGTTGCCAAGCTGTCCTGGCCATGAAAACTTTAAACGTGATTTTACCGGCGCAAGCGGTTTATTCTCTTTTGAATTACATAAACGTTTAAACGATGAGGAGCTTTCCGCCTTTATGGATCATTTTGATCTTTTCACAATGGCTTATTCTTGGGGCGGGTTTGAATCACTCATTTTATGTAATCAACCAGAAGAGATTGCAAAAATTCGCCCAGGTATTGAGCGTAAATTAACAGGTTCATTAATTCGTGTGCACATTGGATTTGAAGACACGGATGAATTAATTGCCGATCTTCAAGCAGGCTTTGACCGAATCAAATAAGAAAGAGGGCTGTTTATGTAAACAGCCCTTATTTACTCAATCTTTGAGTTGATTTATCATAGTCAGCATTTTTAGCAACTTTAGCAACTAGAGAAGAACAATGAAACATATTCATATTTTAGGCATCTGCGGTACCTTTATGGGCGGCGTTGCGATGATTGCCAAACAAATGGGTTATAAAGTAACGGGTTCTGATACCAATGTTTACCCACCGATGAGCACCTTTTTACAAGAGCAGGGCATTGAAATTATTCCTAATTATGATGTAGCTCAACTTCAGCCTGCACCCGATATGGTGATTGTCGGAAATGCTATGAAGCGTGGTAATCCTTGCGTGGAATATGTTTTAGACAATGCCTTGCCTTACACATCAGGCCCACAATGGTTACACGACCATTTATTGCGTAATCGTTGGGTGCTAGCTGTTTCAGGTACACATGGTAAAACCACAACAACGGGTATGTTGACTTGGATTTTAGAACAAAATGGGTTAAAACCCGGTTTCCTAATCGGGGGAATTGCGGGCAACTTTGGTACTTCTGCTCGTTTAGGAGAAAGTGAGTTCTTCGTGATTGAAGCGGATGAATATGATACGGCGTTCTTTGATAAACGTTCTAAATTTGTACATTACAACCCAAAAACTTTGATTATTAATAATATCAGTTTCGATCATGCTGACATCTTCGATGATCTTCACGCGATCCAGCGTCAATTCCATCATATGATCCGTACCATTCCTTCAAAAGGTCGAGTGCTTTCTTTTGCTGATGAACAGAGTGCAAAAGAAACCCTCAATATGGGGTGTTGGTCAGAACAGCAATTTATCGGTAAAGATAAAGAATGGTTTGCGGAACGTATTACCAATGATTGCTCTGAATTTGCCGTATTCCATCACGGTCAAAAAGTCGCAGAAGTGAAATGGAATATTGTTGGGCAGCACAATATGCACAATGCTTTAATGGCGGTTGCGGCGGCTTACCATGCAGGTGTGAAAATTGAAGATGCATGTCATGCATTAGGTAGCTTTATCAATGCAAAACGCCGTTTAGAAGTGAAGGGCGAAGTAAACGGTATTACAGTTTATGATGACTTCGCTCACCATCCGGAAGCCATTCTTGCGACACTTACTGCGTTGCGTGACAAAGTAGGCGGTGGTGTACGTATTCTTGCCGTATTAGAGCCTCGTTCAAACACCATGAAAATGGGCGTGCATAAGGATGAAATTGCGCCAGCACTAGGACGTGCCGATGCCGTATTTATGCTACAACCAGATAATATTCCATGGGATGTGGCTGAAATTGCGGGACAATGTGTTCAACCGGCATACTACACAGGAAACGTTGATAAATTGGTGGATATGATTGTGGCTGAAGCGAAACCAACGGATCACATTCTTGTGATGTCAAACGGTAGCTTTGGTGGCATTCATCAAAAGATTTTAGATCGATTAAAATAATCTCAATGTAAAGTGTGGTCAAAAATGAGAGTGTTTTTGACCGCACTTTTTATCATTAAAAATAAGGAAATAGCATGGCCGATCCACATATTGAATCTCCAATGGATGTTTGGGATAAACTCACCGTCATTATTTATCGCACAGGCTTTGTGATTGCGGCATTTAGCATCTTGGCTTTAACTTGGTATCCTCAACAGGCTCAAATTGCCGTATTAATTGCGGCAACTTGCTGTGCATCATCCCTTCATATTTATTTAAAACATTTCCGCTTAACATTTCAATTTGCCACGTGGCTTGCACTCTTATGTGCGCTTTTAGGTTGGCATGAATTAGCGTTAGGTGGTGCATTAGTAACACTGGGCGGTTTATGTTTTAAAGAATACTTCTGTTTTAGAGTGCCGCTATTAAATTTACAACCTGCATTTGTCGCCGCACTTTGGTTTGCTTGGGTATTTGAAGGGGGTTGGATTGCTCGAATTTTATCGTTGATTGTCGGCGGATTATTATTGATTCTTGCAGTTCAAAAATGGCGAATGCCACTGCATTTTGATATTGGCGATAAAACAAAATATCAAATCTAACAAGATTGATAGATAAAGGCATAGTGTTTTACGACATTGTGCCTTTTTATTTTGATTAAATTGACCTTTATTTAAAAACAAAAAAAGCACCGAAATTTCGGTGCTTTGTAATTTGGTTGCGGGGGCCGGATTTGAACCGACGGCCTTCGGGTTATGAGCCCGACGAGCTACCAAGCTGCTCCACCCCGCGTCTGACAGCGCGTAATATACTCGTTTCAAAAATTATTGCAAGATTTAAACTGAATTTGACTTTCCGTTTGTTAAGAAAATAAACAATGTGAATATTAATTAATCATTTTATGAAATAGTGCTAGTCCTAAAAGGGAATTTTTGATAGCGTATGCAACTTTGTATTAGTTAGTTTAATTTAGGAAAATAAGAATGAAATTTCGTCAACATCTCGCTGTAAAAATGCTCTCTGTAATGGCGGCAGTTTCGGTGCTTGCATCATGTGGTTCAGCACCAAGTAAAGTCTCTTCAAAAAATAATTCAAGCGTACCGCGTACCGCGACAGGTGACGATCCACAAAAATTTGGAGCAAAGTATAGCGGACGTAATTATCAACAATCTATTTTAAGTCCAGTGGCATCCGTGGAGAACAAAAGTGCGGTCGTCAACCAAGGTGATTTTTTAACGCAGCTTTCTAACGTACGTGGCTATTCAAACTCAATTACCAATCGCTTTGCCGCGAATTATGGAAAAATTACAAACTGGGTGCTTGCAGGGGCTAATGTGAATGAATTAGCACAATATGGTATTAATCCTCAAATTATGAAAGGTTTTGATGGTTACCAAAACGTCTTGATGACAGGTTATTATTCGCCGGTTATTCATGCTCGCCGCACTGCACAAGGCAAATATCAATATCCAATTTATGCGATGCCAAGTTATAAACGTTATAGCCGTGCGGAAATTTACAATGGTGCATTGGCAGGAAAAGGCTTAGAGCTTGCTTATAGTGATTCAATGATGGATAACTTCTTACTTGGTGTACAAGGTAGTGGTTATGTGGATTACGGCGATGGAAATTTAAATTATTTAGCTTATGCAGGTCAAAATGGTTATAAATATCAAGCAGTTGGTCGCTTGTTAGTAGAAGATGGTGAAATTCCAAAAGAAAAAATGTCTATTCAAGCGATTCGTGAATGGGGTAAAGCAAACCCATCTCGTGTACAAGAATTGTTAGAGCGTAACCCATCTTATGTTTTCTTTAAAAATGACCCGACAGGAAAAGTGAAAGGTTCTGCTGGTGTACCTTTAGTACCTATGGCTTCTGTGGCTTCTGACCGCAACGTCATTCCTTCTGGTACCGTATTATTGGTTGAAGTGCCAGATATTGATAACAATGGTAACTGGATGGGCACACACAAATTACACTTAATGGTGGCGCTTGATGTGGGTGGCGCGGTAAATGGCCACCACTTTGACTTATACCGTGGTATTGGCGATCAAGCAGGTCACATCGCAGGTTTATCAAAACACTATGGACGTGTTTGGGTACTACAATAATGGCTCGTGTCGATAACTACGAACAACGTTTTGGCGGCATTGGACGCCTTTATACACCAGAAGGCTTGGCGCGTTTGCGTCAGGCTCATGTGTGCGTCATTGGTATTGGCGGCGTAGGTTCGTGGGTGGTGGAAGCGCTTGCGCGAAGTGGTATAGGGCAGATCACCATGATTGATATGGATGACATTTGTGTCACTAATATTAATCGTCAGCTTCCTGCATTAAGCGGCAATATTGGCAAGCTTAAAACGGAAATGATGGCAGAGCGCGTTAAGCTGATTAACCCAGAATGTGTGGTGAATATTATCGATGATTTCATTTCACCAGATAATCAAGCTGAATACTTAAATCGTGGCTATGATTATGTCATTGATGCCATTGATAATGTGAAAACCAAAGCGGCGATGATTGCCTATTGCAAACGTAATAAAATCAAGATTATTACTATTGGTGGTGCAGGTGGTCAGACAGATCCATCCAAAATCCAAATTGCTGATTTAAGCAAAACGATCCAAGATCCATTATTGGCGAAAGTGCGGTCAGTTTTACGTAAGGATTTTAATTTTACCCAAAATCCACAACGTAAGTTCGCAGTTGATGCGGTGTTTTCCAGTCAGCCTCTGATTTTCCCTAAAATGGGCGAGGGCTGTGAAGTATCCGCTACTATGAATTGTGCAAATGGCTTTGGTGCAGCAACCATGATCACCGCAACTTTTGGATTTTTTGCCGTTTCTAGGGTAATAGACAAGTTATTAAAATAAAGAAATGAAACAATGTGAAAACGTTGCTTTTTCTTTATGAATAAAAGTATTCAATAAGATGAAGAAATATCACTTCATTTTTTTAATTTGAAATGTTGCAATTTTATCAAAAAGGCGTAGTCTATGTTGGCTTTGAGAATAATTCCCAATAAAAGTAAGGAAAAAAAATGAAACAAGTATTAAAAATGAGTGCAATTTCTACCGCACTTTTAACGCTTCCAATGATGGCAAATGCAGATGTATTGGCATCCGTGAAACCCCTCGGTTTTATTACATCGTCTATTGCTAATGGTGTAACAGATACGCAAATTTTAGTGCCAGCGGGTGCTTCTCCTCATGATTACAGCTTAAAACTTTCAGATGTGCAAAAAGTGAAATCGGCGGATTTAGTGCTTTGGGTTGGTGAAGATATTGACGCTTTTTTAGCAAAACCAATTAGCCAAATTGATAGCAAAAAAGTCATCAATATTTCTGAGATTCCAGAAATTAAACCGCTTTTAAGTAAAGTTCATCATGAACATTACCATGAAGGCGATGAACACGAGCATGGACATAGCCATGATCATAAGCATGGACACGACCATAAACACGAACACGATCATAAACATGAGCATGGACACGATCATAAACACGAACATGCTCATGAGCATCACGATCACCATCATGATGTAGATGAAAATGGTTTAAGTGTAAACTGGCATTTATGGTATTCACCAACCATTAGTCAAATTGTGGCACAGAAAGTGGCGGATAAATTAACAGAACAATATCCGGATAAAAAAGAGCTCATCGTGAAAAACTTAGCCGATTTTAACCGCACGTTGACCGAGCAAAGCGATAAGATCAAAGCACAATTAGCGCCACTTAAAGATAAAGGCTTCTTTGTGTTCCATGATGCTTATAGCTATTTCAATGATGCTTATGGTTTAAATCAAACCGGTTATTTCACCATTAATCCATTAGTGGCACCAGGTGCAAAAACCATTGCTCACATCAAAGAAGAAATTGAAGAACATCGTGTAAATTGTCTTTTTGCAGAGCCTCAATTCACACCAAAAGTGATTGATTCTCTTGCTCAAAGTACAAAAGTCAATGTAGGTCGTTTAGATCCTATTGGCGATAACGTACAGCTTGGCCCAAATTCCTATGCGAATTTCCTTCAAGCGACTGCTGATAGCTATGCTCAATGTTTAAGTAAATAATCAAAATCTCCCCCTAGCCCCCTCTTTACAAAAGAGGGGGAATATTCTTGAAATATCCCCAAATTTAACCGTACTTTCGTGCTATAATCCGCCCAATTTTTCCCTATCGAGAAAACCCATGAAACAACTATTTGCCACAACTGCCCGTGGTTTTGAAGAACTCTTAAAAGTCGAACTGACAGAGCTTGGTGCAACGGAATGTAAAATTGCACAAGGCGGCGTACATTTTCAGGCTGATGATGAAACACTTTATCGCAGCTTATTATGGTCACGCTTAGCTTCACGTATTTTGTTACCGATTGTAAATGGCAAGGTATATAGTGATTTGGACTTGTATTCAATTGTGACAGGGCAGGATTGGTTAAGTTATTTTGATGAGAAAGCCACATTTTTTGTTGATTTCAACGGGACAAACCAAGAGATTCGCCACACCCAATTTGGTGCGATGCGTGTGAAAGATGCCATTGTGGATTATTTTGAACGCCAAGGGAAAGCGCGTCCAAATGTGGATAAAGACTATCCGGATGTGCGAATTCATGTTTATTTGAATAAAGAAGAGCTCGTCGTTTCACTCGATTTAAGTGGTGAAGCATTACATTTACGAGGTTATCGCGAAGATACAGGTCAAGCACCTTTACGTGAAACCTTAGCCGCTGCGATAGTGCTGCGTTCAGGTTGGAAAAAAGGGACACCATTAGTGGATCCAATGTGCGGTTCGGGTACTCTGTTAATCGAAGCAGCACAGATGGAAGCACAAATTGCACCGCAATTACATCGTTTACATTGGGGCTTTGATTGCTGGAAAGGACATAATCAAGATGCTTGGGATAAGGTGAAAGCAGAAGCGGTACAGCAGGCTGAAACTTATTTTAATCAAAATCCCAAACCACATTTTTATGGCTTCGATCTCGATCATCGCGTACTGAAAAAAGCGCAAAAGAACGCACAAAATGCAGGTGTGGCACATTTAATTCAGTGGAAACAAGGTGATGTCGCCGCATTAAAAAATCCAAGTCCAGATGAAGTGGGAACGGTGATTTGTAACCCGCCTTATGGTGAGCGTTTGGGTACAACTCCTGCTTTGATTGCGTTATATTCGGTATTCGGACAACGCCTTAAAAATGAATTTGGTGGTTGGAATGCGTCAATTTTCAGTAGTGAATCTACCTTGCTTGATTGCTTGCGTATGCGTTCTCATCGTCAATTTAAAGCGAAAAACGGTCCGTTAGATTGTGTTCAGAAGAATTATCAAATTTCAGAACGCAAAGAAAGTGCGGTTGAAAATCCGCTTGAATTTGACCGCACTTCAACGGTAGCGGTGGATTTTGCGAATCGCTTACAGAAAAATATTAAGAAAATTGAAAAATGGGCGAAGCAGCAAGGCCTTGATGCGTATCGTTTATATGATGCGGATTTACCGGAATATAACGTAGCGGTGGATCGTTATGGCGATCATATTGTGGTGCAAGAGTACGCTGCACCGAAAAATATTGATGAAAACAAAGCCCGTCAACGTTTATTGGATGCAGTGACTGCAACCTTACAAGTCACCGGTATTGAAACCAATAAACTGATTTTGAAAGTGCGTCAAAAACAAAAAGGCACGAATCAATATGAAAAATTGGCCAATAAAGGCGAATATTTCTATGTGAATGAATACGGTGCACGGCTTTGGGTGAATCTAACGGATTACTTGGATACAGGATTATTCTTGGATCATCGCTTAACCCGTAAAATGGTTGGTGAAATGGCAAAAGGCAAAGATTTCCTCAATCTTTTCGCTTATACCGGTTCCGCAACAGTGCATGCTGCATTAGGTGGGGCAAAATCGACAACAACCGTGGATATGTCAAACACCTATTTAAACTGGGTAGAGCAAAACCTGATTTTAAATGATATCGAAGGCAAACAGCACAAACTCATCCAAGCAGATTGCTTACAATGGTTAGAAAAATGTGATCGTCAGTTTGATCTGATTTTCGTGGATCCGCCAACATTTTCGAATTCTAAACGTATGGAAGATAGCTGGGATGTTCAACGTGATCACATCAAATTGATGCGTAATCTCAAACGTATTTTACGTTCTAACGGCACCATCGTATTCTCGAACAATAAACGTGGTTTTAAAATGGATTTTGAGGCGTTAGATGAATTGGGATTAAGTGCGGTCGAAATTTCAGCGAAAACCTTACCGCTTGATTTTGAGCGTAATAAACAAATCCACAACTGTTGGATTGTGACAATGAAAGCCTAATAAAAAAGCCCGATAATGATTTATCGGGCTTTTTTATTATTCAACTTCTTTTTGTTTCTCTTTTTCTGAATCATCATGAAGAAGGGTTTCGACCGCGGCTTCATCATTGATATCATCTTCTTTTTCTAAGATTTCAGCCGTTTCTTCATTTAATGCTTCAGCATCAGAATGTGGTTTGATGAAGGGTTTAGGCATCCAATATTTTCGGATGATGTCCGTTGAGAAACCATGTAAAACTTCTTCATTCAAGCGTTCTTGATCTAAATAACGAACTTCCGCAATGATTTCATCTGCTTCAATTTTATTTACACCTAATTGTACTAAGGTTGCATGACTGAGAGTGAGGGCAGACTCAAAGGTCTCACGTACAATAAAGTCCACATCTTTCTTAATAAGACTTACTGTCGTTTTACGGTCATAAGTTCGAGCCAAAATTGGGAGTTTCGGATAAGCATCTTTCAGATTCTCAACAATATTTTCAATTCGCTGTGTATCGTTAATCCCAATGACAACACATTTAGCTTTTTCGATACCCGCTGCACGTAAAACATCAAGACGAATACCGTCACCGTAATAGACTTTAAAACCGAATTTCGCTGCCGCACGGATGTTTTCGATGTTGCGGTCAATCACCGAGACGTTAATACCACGAACAAGAAGCGATTGACACACGATTTGGCTGAAACGACCGAAACCAATCACGAGTACACTATCTTCTAAATCCACAATAGGATCAAGATCGCTGGTATCCACTTTTTCCTCTTGATTTGCTGATTTGCGTTGGTTGATTTTACGCATTAATAAGCCAATCAATGGTGAGAATAACATTGAGATAATCACCGCAGCGGTAAAAGTCGCATTTTGATCTTTTGTCATCACGCCTGCAGTGGTCGCAGCAGAGAAGAGTACGAATGCAAATTCCCCACCGTGTGCCATGATGGTCATTCGGCCAACAGATTCAGTACGGTCTAGTTTCGTAATACGCGCTACGGTATAAACGGCTAAGGCTTTGCCGACGATATAAAGGCATACGATACCTAACAACCAAACCGCATCATTGAAGACTAAACTGAGGTCAAGCGACATTCCCACGCCCATAAAGAAGAGACCGAGCAATAAGCCACGGAATGGTTCAATATCGGCTTCTAATTGGTGGCGGAATGCGGATTCTGAAAGCATTACACCCGCAACGAATGCGCCCATCGCCATTGAAAGGCCACTCGCTTCCATTGCCAATGCCGCACCTAATACAACAAGTAAAGCGGCAGCCGTCATCATTTCACGAATATGGGCTTTAGAAATCAAGCGGAAAATAGGGTTCATTAACCATTTACCCGCAACGACTAAACCGACAACGGCGCCGAGTGCAATAGCAATAGATGTCCAGTTGGTTTGATGTTCAATATGTTTGGTTTCAGGCGTTAAAAAGGCAATAGAAGCCAATAATGGCACAATGGATAAATCTTCAAAAATTAAGGTAGAAATAACTCGTTGGCCTTTTGGTGTATTCGTAATTCCGCGTTCTTCTAATACCTGCATCACAATAGCGGTGGAAGAAAGGGTAAAGCCCATACCCGCAATAAATGCGACTTCTTTAGGAAGATTTAAAATATAGATACCCGCAAAGGTAAGCAGAGCACCACACAGCCCGACTTGTAGAAAGCCCCGTCCGAAGATTGCTTTTCGCATGGCCCATAAACGTTCCGGATGCATCTCCAAACCGATAATAAATAAGAACATCACCACGCCAAGTTCAGCCATATGCAGAATCGATTCGGCATCTTTCACTACGCCGAAAACGGAAGGACCAATTAAACAGCCAGCCACTAAATAGCCTAACACGCTACCTAAGCCAATACGCTTAAAAAGCGGCACGATAGTGACACTGGTAGCAAGCAGGACTACAGTTTTAATTAATTCAGGGCTGACGACATTCGACATAGGGCAAAAAACCTTAGTAAAAACAGGGAGTATGAGAAGAAAGTTGACTTGTATTCTAGCTTTTTTTCACTAAATAAAAAACACAGAAAAGCAAGAAATTGGTATAATTTACAAAAACTTTACACGCATAAAAATGGTCAGTTTTTTGACCGCACTTTAGAGGTATTATGACATTACAATTCAATATGGTCGCGTTGTTATTGGTTTTCTTAATTGTTTTAGGTTTAATTAGCCAAAATAGCGCGATTACCATCTCAGCCGCCGTGCTGTTAATCATGCAGCAAACCTTATTATCCAAATACATTCCTATACTCGAACAATACGGTGTCAAAATCGGGATCATCATTTTAACGATTGGTGTCCTAGCGCCGTTAGTGTCGGGAGAAATCCAACTGCCCGATCTCAGTTCATTTTTAAACTGGAAAATGGGCGTGTCGATTGCAACGGGAATATTCGTCGCATGGCTCGCGGGGAAAGGCGTGCCATTAATGAGTGAACAACCTGTTTTAGTCACAGGGTTATTAATTGGTACGATTATTGGTGTGTCTTTCTTAGGCGGTATTCCGGTGGGACCTCTAATCGCCGCAGGGATTTTAGCGGTATTAATAGGAAAATTTTAAATGAAAAACAAATGGTTATTTATCGCGGGATTAAGCGGCTTTTTATGTGTGGCGATTGGTGCTTTTGCGGCACATGGATTAAGCAAGGTTTTAGAACCTAAAGAATTAGCGTGGATTGAAACGGGTGTGAAATATCAAATGTTCCACACCATTGCGATTTTAGCGATTGGCATTTTGCAATTATGCCGTGAATCATTGATTGCAAACAAAATAGTTAATCTTGCTGCAGGGACTTGGGCGTACGGCATTCTTCTTTTTAGTGGCAGCCTTTATGCACTTGCGCTTGGTGCAGGCAAGTTCCTCGTTTGGGTGACACCGATTGGAGGTACGTTATTTTTAATTGGTTGGCTTTGCTTGGCTTACGGTGGTTTTAAAAGTAAATCAGTATGAAGAACAAATCAGTCAAACGTGAATTGAATCCGATACAACAATCTCTCTTTTCGAAACTCAACGATGTTATGCTGGTAGATCAACGTCGTTTATTCGCCCGCATTCATGGTATTGGAAAAATTAAAAGCCAAGAGGCTCAACAAGCCGTTGCTGCTGAAATTCAGTTGCAGATTGAACAGGCTCAATTGCGTGTGGAAAGTCGTAAAAGTGCGGTCAAAAATCCGATTGTTTTTCCAGAGAGTTTGCCCGTTAGTCAACGCAAAGCAGAAATTCAAAAACTGCTTTCTGAGCATCAGGTCATTGTGGTGGCAGGGGAAACCGGTTCAGGTAAAACCACCCAATTGCCGAAAATGTGTTTGGAATTAGGTTTCGGCAATCTGGGTATGATTGGTCATACTCAACCACGCCGTATTGCTGCTCGTTCGGTGGCGGCGCGTATTGCGGAAGAACTGGAAACGGAGCTAGGTGGTTTAGTTGGTTATAAGGTTCGTTTTAACGATCAAATCAGTGATGATACGCAAATCAAGTTGATGACTGACGGGATCCTGTTAGCAGAAATTCAAAACGATCGTTTTCTCAATCAATATTCTTGTCTGATTATCGATGAAGCCCACGAACGTAGCCTAAACAACGATTTTATTCTCGGTTATCTGAAACAGCTTTTACCACGTCGTCGTGATTTGAAACTTATCATCACTTCTGCGACCATTGATGTGGAACGTTTTTCCAAACATTTCAACAATGCCCCGATTATTGAAGTCTCGGGCAGAACCTATCCTGTTGAAGTGCGTTATCGTCCCGTAGTGGAAGAAGACGATCAAGATCAGCTACAAGGCATTCTTAATGCGGTGGATGAACTGCAAGCGGAAGGTCGAGGCGATATTTTGATCTTTATGAACGGTGAGCGTGAAATTCGCGATACCGCTGAAGCTTTACAAAAACAAAATCTAAAACACACGGAAATTCTACCGCTCTTTGCTCGCTTGTCTGCGCAAGAACAGAATAAAATTTTCCATCCAAGCGGATTAAATCGCATCGTGTTGGCGACCAACGTCGCGGAAACTTCATTGACCGTGCCGGGCATTAAATATGTGATTGACCCAGGTACTGCGCGCATTTCCCGTTATAGCTATCGCACCAAAGTACAACGGTTACCGATTGAACCCATTTCACAGGCTTCTGCGAATCAGCGTAAAGGTCGTTGTGGTCGTGTGAGCGAAGGGATTTGTATTCGTTTATATTCGGAAGAGGATTTTAATTCTCGTCCGGAGTTTACCGATCCTGAAATTCTGCGCACCAATTTAGCCTCCGTTATTTTGCAAATGACAGCATTGGGTTTGGATGATATTGAAGCCTTCCCATTTGTGGATGCCCCAGATAAACGCCATATTCAAGATGGTATAAAACTGTTGGAAGAATTAGGTGCGTTTGAAATGGTTCGCACCAAAGCAGGCGAGAAACGTCAATTAACGGCTGCAGGTCGTCAATTAGCTCAACTCCCTGTGGATCCTCGTTTAGCGAAGATGTTGCTGACCGCTGTCTCACAAGGTGCGTTGCATGAAGTGATGATTATTGTCGCCGCGTTATCCATTCAAGATCCTCGCGAGCGCCCACAAGAAAAACAGCAGGCTTCCGATGAAAAACATCGCCGTTTTGCTGATAAAAAATCAGATTTCTTGGCTTTCCTCAATCTTTGGCGTTATCTACAAGAACAACAAAAAGAATTGAGTAAAAACCAATTCCGTCGTCAGTGCCAAAAGGATTTCTTAAATTATTTACGTATTCGCGAATGGCAGGATATTTATCATCAAATTCGTTTAACCGCGCGTGAAATGGGCTTGCCGATTAATTCCGAAAAAGCAGAATATCAGCAAATTCATACCGCACTTTTAAGCGGTTTGCTTTCTCATATCGGTTTAAAAGAAGCGGAAAAACAACAATATCTTGGTGCACGTAATGCCCATTTTGCAATTTTCCCCAATTCTGTACTTTTCAAAAAACAACCGAAATGGGTGATGGCGGCAGAGTTAGTAGAAACCTACAAACTTTGGGGGCGTATGGTGGCGGAAATCGAGCCAGAATGGATCGAGCCACTTGCCGAGCATTTAATTAAAAAATCCTATTCAGAACCGCGTTGGTCGAAATCCCGTGGTGCAGTGATTGCTGATGAAAAAGTCACGCTTTACGGTGTGCCGATTGTGGCTGCGCGACCAGTGAATTACGGTTCTATTGATCCGACGGTAAGCCGTGAGATCTTCATTCAATCAGCCTTAGTGGAAGGGGATTGGAATACCAAACATAAGTTCTTTAAAGAAAATCAACGACTCGTTCGAGAAGTAGAGGAATTGGAGCACAAAAGCCGCCGCCGCGATATTTTGGTAGATGACCGCACGCTTTTTGAATTTTACGATCAGCGTATTGGTACGGAAGTGGTTTCCCAAAAACATTTTGATACCTGGTGGAAAAAGGCGCAGCAAAAAGATCCTGAATTGCTTAATTTTGAACGCTCATTCTTGATTAATGATGATGCGGAACAGGTGAGCAAGCTGGATTTCCCGAATTTCTGGCATCAAGGCAATTTAAAACTCAAATTAACTTATCAATTTGAACCGGGTACTGATGCAGACGGCGTGACGGTTCATATTCCATTACCATTACTCAATCAAGTGGAAATGACCGGTTTTGATTGGCAAATTCCAGGCTTGCGTGAAGAGCTGGTGATCGCGTTGATTAAATCTCTGCCGAAATCTTATCGCCGTAACTTCGTACCTGCACCTAATTATGCCCAAGCTTTTTTAAGTCGTGCCGTGCCATTGGAGAAACCGTTATTAGATACGCTAATTTATGAATTACGTCGTATGACGGGCGTCACCGTAGAAGCAGAACATTGGAATTGGGAACAAATTCCAAGCCATCTGAAAATGACGTTCCGTGTGGTGGATGAAAACGGCAAGAAAATCGCTGAATCCATGAATTTGGATGAGCTGAAATTCAACTTAAAAGATCGCGTACAGGAAAGTATTTCTGCTGTGGCAGATGATGGCATTGAGCAAAGCGGGCTGCATATTTGGAGTTTTGCAGATTTACCACAATGTTATGAACAAAAACAACGTGGCTTTAGCGTCAAAGCGTTTCCGGCCATTGTAGATGAAAAAGATGCCGTAGGTATCAAACTGTTTGAAACAGAGTTTGAGCAAGCAGTGGCAATGCAACAAGGTTTGCGTCGTTTGTTGCTGCTCAATGTGCCATCACCGATTAAATATCTGCATGAAAAATTGCCGAATAAAGCTAAATTGGGGCTGTATTTTACTCCGTTCGGTCGTGTGTTGGATTTGATTGATGACTGTATCGCTTGTGCCGTGGATAAGCTGATTGCCGATTTTGGCGGTTTTGTTTGGGATGAAGCAGGCTTTGAAAAATTACGTGATTTCGTGCGGGAAAACCTTAACGAAGTGACTGTGGATATTGCGCAGAAAGTAGAGCAAATTCTCTCCCTTAACCATGCCTTAAACCAACGTTTAAAAGGCAAAATGGATTTCACTATGGCTTTTGCCTTTTCTGATATTAAGGCACAATTAAGCGGGCTAATTTATCCAGGTTTTGTGCAAAAGAGCGGTTATGATCGCCTACCGGATTTACAGCGTTATCTGCAAGCGGTAGATAAACGTATCGATAAACTGGCTCAAGATGTGAACCGTGATCGTGCGGCGATGCTACGCGTGGAACAAGTGCAACAGGCTTACCAACAATTACTGGCTAAACTGCCAAAATCCAAACCAATTTCCGATGAAGTCGCGGAAATTCGCTATATGATTGAAGAATTGCGAGTAAGCTTATTTGCGCAGCAATTAGGCACGAAGTATCAGGTGTCGGATAAGCGGATTTTGAATTTGATTAATGAATAACAATATGAGGAATTAATATGGAAAATCAATTAGTAGCAGGTGGTATTTCAGCAATTATTAGTATTGCAACATCTGTTGCTACGAATACACTTTTTACAAAAAGCGTGGATGAAATAGATAAAGCCTTAAAAAGTGACAACCCAGATTTACAAGCTTTTGGAAAAAACGAAGCTAAATTAAAACGTTTATCTTCAGAAAGAAGACTAAAAATACACGAATTTTTTCCTGGATTGGTAAAAACATCAATAGGGGAGAAAATCTGTACAGAATTTGTTGAAGGACTTAATGATTTGTCAGAAGAACAAAAGTCAGATATTAGGAATAGAAGTATAAGATTGGCAGAGAGTGATATTCATCTGACATTAAATAATGTAAGTGTTGCAAATGATATTCTAGAGGAGATTCAAAAAGTTGATGATAAATTATTATCAGATATGTTTAACGAGTTACTTATATCTAATTTTGATTCTAACTTAAAGGAGAAAAATTATAGGGTTTATCTTAATATTTTAAAGGACTTAAGCCCTGATTGCGCTAATATTTTTAATGAATTTATAGGTATTTATTCTGAATTTGCTTTAAAGTCAATTAATAATCAATATGTGGATTTTAAAGCCTTACTTGATAAAGAAAAATCTGTTCTTTTAGCTGAAATATCTCTTATTGGAGATTTAGAAAGAAAATTAATAGATATTAAAGATATGAGTTTGATAGACAATCTTGAAAGATTAAAATTAATTAAAGTGGAAGGGCTTTACCCTAAACTGAATATCAATCCTACGGGTGTGGCTTATGGAGAAAACCTATCAGAAATTCTTGAAAAGTATAAACCCAGTGATACTCTTCTAAGAGTATCTCTCACTGAATTAGGAGAAAAATTTGCCAGAATTGTTGGTATTTTAAAGTAGTTAAATTACATATATATCAGTTCTTAATCTAATTGTTCCATAATAGTTATTATGGATATGGGGTTATTTTTTCTAATTTTTTCAATCTCAAAACTCAACCAAAACTAACCGCACTTTCTCCCTCAAACTCTTTTTGTGATCTACCTCAAATTTTCGTATTGAACTGATTTACAACTGTCAATTCAATCGCTATCTTGCTGATATTATTATTTTAATAATGAGGTAAATTATGGATCTGATTATAGGTTTGATTGCCATTGTCTTGGTGGCATATTACATCGTGAAAGGCTATTCAGCGACCGGCGTGTTGATGTTCGGTGGCTTGGTCTTGTTATTCATTTCTGTGCTGATGGGACATTCGATTTTACCGGAAGGCGTGAAAAGCACCGGTTCTACTTATTTCGATATTTTAGAATATGTGAAATATCTACTCGGTAATCGTGGCGGCGGTTTAGGCTTGATGATCATGGTGTTATGTGGTTTCTCCGTGTACATGACTCATCTTGGCGCGAACGATGTGGTGGTGAAATTGGTTTCAAAACCACTGAAAAATATCCGTTCACCTTATATTTTAATGGTGTTTGCTTACTTCCTTGCATGTTTAATGTCTTTTGCCGTGTCATCTGCAACAGGTTTAGGCGTGTTATTAATGGCGACATTATTCCCTGTCATGGTAAACGTGGGGATTTCACGAGGGGCTGCTGCAGCAATTTGTGCATCGCCAATTTCTATTATTCTTTCTCCAACATCAGGCGACGTGGTGCTTTCTGCTGAAATTTCAAAAATTCCTTTAGGTGAGTTTGCCTTTGGCACCGCCTTGCCAGTTTCAATTTTTGCGATTTTAGGGATTGCTGTCGCGCACTTCTTCTGGCAGCGTTATTTAGATAAAAAAGAAGGTGTACAAGTAGAACGTTTGAATGCAGATGAAATTAAAACCACTGCACCAAACTACTATGCGATTTTGCCATTATTACCCATTATCGGCGTGTTGATTTTTGACGGTAAATGGGGCTTACCAAATTTACACATCGTTACTGTGATGGTGCTTTGTTTTATCATTACTGCAACGGTAGATTTCTTACGTAGCTTTAACGCAAAACAAACGTTTGATAATCTTGTGGTGGCATATCGCGGTATGGCAGATGCCTTTGCGGGCGTGGTAATGCTTTTAGTGGCTGCAGGTGTATTTGCACAAAGTTTAAGTACAATCGGCTTTATCACTAATTTAATCGACTCTGCACAAACCTTCGGCGGTTCAGCATTCTTTATGATGTTAGTGCTTGCGGTGATTACTATTTTAGCAACGATGGCGACAGGTTCTGGTAACGCGGCGTTCTATGCTTTTGCAGAATTAATTCCAAAATTAGCAACACAAATGGGCGTCAACCCAGCGTTCTTAACCATTCCAATGTTACAAGCCTCTAACTTAGGTCGTGGTTTATCACCGGTTTCCGGCGTGGTTGTGGCGGTATCCGGTATGGGAAAAATCTCACCATTTGAAATCGTAAAACGTATGTCTGTCCCAATGTTGGTTGGTTTTATTTGTGTGATTATCGGCACAGAAATCTTTGTTTCCGTTGCCGCCTAGCTTGATAGGTAAAAAAGAAGGGCTGATAGTAAATATCAGCCCTTTTGTTTTGAGTTAAGTGCGGTTAATTTTCTCGCTATTTTTGATTTTATGCATTTGATGATTTTCAAAGGCTTTCACCAAATCAGCGACTTTTTCGCCTTCCGGTAAAACCAAATCTTGTGCGATATCATTAAGCGGCACAATCACAAATTCGCGGTTTTTCATATCATAATGAGGCACGGTTAAGCGTTCATTTTGAATGATTTGATCACCATAAAGCAGAATGTCCAAATCCAGTGTACGCTCACCCCAACGACGTAAACGCACGCGACCTTGTTCATTTTCGATACGTTGCAATTCATCGAGTAAAGCTAAAGGTGGGCGAGTGGTTTCGATCATCGCCACTGCATTTACATAATCCGGTTGATCCTGCGGGCCTAATGGTTTGCTTTGATAAAATCCACTGACAGATTTTAATTCGGTATTAGGTAGCGCAGAGATTGCCTGTAATGCCGAATTTAATTGTTCTGTAGGCATATTTAAATTGCTGCCAAGGGCGATATACACTTGAACCATTAGTTAGCCGCCTTAGGTTTACGTCTGCGATAATATTTTTTCTTTGGCGCTGGATGCAATTTTTGTTGCTCTTGAACCAACTGGCGACGTTGTTCTTGATTGCTGAGTTGGTACTCATGCCACCATTTTGCGAGCTCAACGGCTTCACCGCCTTCCACTTCAGCACGCATCGCCAATAAATCAAAGGCTGCACGGAATTTTTGATGTTCCATCGTGCGAGCAGGGTGAGAACCCGTGCGTTTAAGCAATTGTAATTGCAACATCCAAATATCACGAATGACGGATGTATGACGACGAGGTGCGGCTAATGATCGGCATAATTGATCAAGCACTTCATTTGCCGCAAGAGCGTAAGCATCATGATTGTTTAAACCACCTTCATTTTTCAGCACATCCACTTTTTCGCGTAATGGATACCAGAAGAATGCCGCAAATAAAAAGGCTGGATTGATACGTAATTTGTCGGCAATACGTTCATCAGTTGAATTTAACGAAGTTAAAATCATGCGTTCTGCAAGGCTGTCTTCTTTTTCGGTAAAATAAGGCGTTAAGCTTGGGAACAGTTGTTCAAATAAGCCATATTGACGAAGTAATTTATAGGTTTTTACACCATTGCCAGACTGCAATAATTTTAAGCTTTCATCAAATAAACGCGCCGGTGGAATATTTTTCAGCAATGGTGCAAGCTCACGAATTGGCTGTTCACTTGGTTTTTCCAAGAACATATCCAATTTCGCCATAAAGCGCACAGAGCGTAGCATACGCACAGGATCTTCTTGATAACGGGTAACGGGATCGCCAATCAGACGTAATTTTCCGTTTTTCAGGTCATCAATTCCGTTGAAATAATCACGCAACGTATTATCTTGCGGATCGTAGTAAAGGGCGTTTACGGTAAAGTCACGGCGCTCCGCATCTTGTTCAATGGTGCCATACACGTTATCACGCAGTAACATTCCTTCATCGCTTTGTTTCGCTTGATTTTCGCTGCGCGCATCCGAATGGCTAGCACGGAATGTGGCCACTTCGATCACATCGCGTCCAAACATAATATGCGCAAGACGGAAACGACGACCAACTAAACGGCATTGACGTTGGAATACCGCTTGAATTTGGTCGGGACGTGCATTCGTTGCCACATCAAAATCTTTTGGATGCTTACCCAACAATAAATCACGCAAACAACCACCAACGATGTAAGCGTCATAACCTTGACGTTGCAATTTTTCTACCACGGTAATGGCATTACGGCTAAACATACGTGGGTTAATACCAAAATGAGAGGCTTTAACGATATGTTTGTCGTGACGATGCGCTTGGGTGTTCGTTTTTTTGTGGTGAGAAGAGGACGGGGCGATCTTGGGTTGTGAACGCTCTGTTTTTGAAACGTTTGGTTTTTCAGTTTTTGGCGCTGTTTTTGGGACAGGCGAATTTATATTGGTTTCAGTTTCTTTTTTAGTTTTTTTACCAAATAAATTTTTTATATAAGTAAGAATAATTTACTCCATTCTCTATGTTAAATGCGCATTTGATAAAAACACGAAAAGTGCGGTTGTTTTTGACCGCACTTTTTCGTTGGGTTATTTGAATCAATTAACCTGCGACTTGTTTTTCACGAATTTCAGCAAGGGTTTTGCAATCGATACAAAGATCAGCAGTAGGACGTGCTTCTAAGCGACGAATGCCAATTTCTTCCCCACAAGAATCGCAGTAACCGAAATCATCGGTGTCCAATTTTTTCAATGTGTATTCAATCTTTTTCATTAATTTACGCTCGCGATCGCGGTTACGTAATTCAAGACTGAATTCTTCTTCTTGGGTCGCACGGTCAGCTGGATCCGGGAAGTTTGAAGCTTCATCTTGCATATGAGCAACAGTTCTTGATGCTTCTTCCACAATTTGCTCGTGCCATGCAGTTAAAATTTTTCTGAAATGAAGAATTTGATCTTCATTCATGTATTCCTCATCTTTCTTTGGTTGATAAGGTGTAACACCGGCTAAATCCAGCAAACTTAGAGATGCCTTAGACATTGATAACTCCTAATAATAGTACAGAATTTAATGACGTCCTGTCTTGTTTTTTGTGATGAGTTCTTACCACTAAAATAGCTGATATAAGAACCTAGTTATTTTAAGGGCGATATAAATAGCAGAACTTCATCTATTTAGCAAATAAATTTAGCCCGGAAATTTAAATTTTGCGATCGAGATCGCAAAAAATGGCGTAATTATTTGTTTATTTATGAGGTTAAGGCTAGGTTGCCTTATTTTCTCGCTATAAATCACACTCCAAATGAAACTCACGTTATTTCAACTGTGCATCATGCTCATCATTTCAGCCTTTTCTTTACTTGTCGTGCCCGATTTTTTACTGTTTACCTGGCAACGAGCGGGGCTGAGCATTTTATTGTTGGTTATGACCGCATTTTGTTTCCATTGGTTCAATTATTTTAAAGTCAGAAATTTTTGCATTAACGGCATTTGGTTTTTACTTATCTTAGCTTACGTGCATTCACAAGCCTTATCGTTGTTGACTCAAGCAGAAAAAATATCCAGCTTACCGAATAAAATCACGTTAGATCTTCACATCTCAGAAATTCTTCATCAGCAAGATTATCAAACGTTGGTTGCGACGACGTCTTTATTTGATGGGGCAGAACAACAAATTTTTATTAATTGGAGAGCACCAGAAAAACCACAACTCGGCGAAATTTGGCGGGCTGATGTAAAGCTTCGTCCTATTTCGGCGAGATTAAATCATGGAGGATTTGATCGACATAAATGGTATTTCTCCAAAAGGATTATTGCCGTAGGGAATGTGAAAAGTGCGGTCAAAATTGGAGACGATTTTTCTTACCGCACAGATTTTCTACAGAATAGCCTCAAACAGACGGAAGGACTTTCTTTGCAAGGCTTGCTTATCGCATTGGCATTTGGCGAACGGGCTTGGCTGGATAATAAAACGTGGCTGATTTATCAACAAACGAATACGGCACATTTGATTGCTATTTCAGGACTCCATATCGGTTTAGCAATGGGGATAGGCTTTTTCTTTGCTCGATTATTGCAACGTGCACTGCCTACACGCTTTATTTCGCCCTGGTTTCCGCTTTGCTTTGGCGTGTTGATTGCTTTAGGTTACGCCTATTTAGCAGGATTTAGTTTACCGACCTTTCGTGCAATGATGGCATTATTTTTTATTGCAATCTTTCAATTTTTGCGACGATATTACACGCCTTCGCAAATGCTTTGTTTAGTGGTGGCGTTTTTACTGTTTTGTGATCCGCTTATGCCGCTTTCGGTGAGCTTTTGGCTTTCAGTAGGTGCTGTTACCTGTCTGATTGTGTGGTACCGATATGTTCCCTTATCAATCTTTGAGTGGCAGCATCAAAAATTATCCAACAAAGTGCGGTGGATTTTAGGCTTGTTTCATTTGCAGTTTGGGTTGTTGATTTTATTTACGCCCATTCAGCTTTTCTTTTTTAATGGCTTGGCGTTAAATGGATTCTTGGCGAATTTAATTGCAGTGCCCTTATATAGCTTCTTACTTGTACCCTTGATTCTCTTTGCGGTGTTAACGAATGGCGCATTTTCTTCTTGGCATCTTTCAAATGCGATTGCTCAAGGTATTACACAATGCCTCAGTTTTTTCCAAGACTCGTATATGCCAATTTCAATTAATTTATCCCTCATTCTGACCGCACTTTTAAGTCTTGTTTTTGGCGGAATGTTATATGGATTGTATTTAGTATCTCAAGTTCAAACAAAAAACACACCGTTAAAATCGAGTCGATTTTTCACGTTAAATAGTACAAAAATCTTACTGCCAGAAGATTATAAACAAGCTCTATTGGGCGTAATCCTTATTTTAAGTGTTTGTATGAGTACGCTTGGGTATCGATATATCATGAAACCCAAATGGCAGTTAGATACGTTAGATGTTGGACAAGGTTTAGCAACCTTAATTGTAAAAGAGGGGAAAGGCGTGTTGTATGACACGGGGCCCGCTTGGCAGAGTGGGATAGGTGGATCTTCCATGGCAGAATTAGAAATATTGTCTTATCTTCAACGAGAAGGCATTGAACTTGAAACCTTGATTTTAAGCCATGATGATAACGATCATTCAGGTGGCGCTAAAGCGATTTTAGCCGCATATCCAGAGATTGAACTGATTACACCTTCTCGTAAAAACTATGGTGAAACGCACCGCACTTTTTGTCTTCAGGGGAAGCAATGGCAGTGGCTAGGACTTGATTTTAAAGTTCTTTCACCGACGCAAATTACAGACAGGGCAGATAATCCCCAATCTTGCGTGATTTTATTCACGGATGGAGAGTATCAGATCCTTTTAACCGGTGATGCTGATGTGGCAACAGAAAGCTCTTTTGCTGAAAAAGCAGGCAAAATTAATGTGTTACAGGTGGGGCATCATGGCAGTAAAACCTCAACAAGCGAGTTTTTACTGGGACAGACGAAACCTGATCTTGCCTTAATTTCAAGCGGACGATGGAATGCGTGGAATTTTCCTCATCCAACGGTGATTGAACGATTAAATCGTTATCAAAGTGCGGTCGAAAATACGGCTATTTCAGGTCATATAAGGTTAAATTTTACTGAAAAAGGCATTGAAATTGAAAAGGCGAGAGGAGATTTTTCACCTTGGTTTGCCCGTGTAATTGGATTATCCCCGAAATAACAGGTACAATGCAGCCAATTTTTATTAAGACAATGTGATGCAAGAACAAACTATGCAAGATAAAGATTTCTCAACCTCGCAAACTTTTAAGCGTTTATGGCCGATGATTTCACCTTTTAAATCGGGTTTATTTGTCGCTGCTGTCGCTCTCGTTTTTAATGCATTGGCTGATTCTGGCCTGATTTATATGCTTAAGCCGTTGCTCGATGATGGGTTTGGGAAAGCCGATCATTCCTTCCTAAAACTGATGGCGTTTGTTGTGGTTGGTATGATTATGTTGCGTGGTGTGACTAACTTTATTTCCAGCTATTGCTTGGCTTGGGTCTCTGGCAAAGTGGTGATGATTATGCGTCGCCGTTTGTTTAAACATTTAATGTTTATGCCAGTAAGTTTCTTTGATCGTAATTCAACGGGGAAATTGCTTTCTCGTATTACTTACGATTCAGAAATGATTGCCAATTCTTCCTCTAATTCATTAGTGACTATTGTCCGTGAAGGGGCCTATTTAATTTCATTGCTCGTGGTGATGTTCTATACCAGTTGGGAATTGACATTGGTTCTTTTCGTCATTGGGCCAATTATTGCGGTGCTTATTCGCTTTGTATCGAAGATCTTCCGTAAGCTTAGTAAAAATATGCAAGATTCTATGGGGGAATTAACTTCTGCGACGGAACAAATGCTAAAAGGGCATAAAGTGGTGCTTTCTTTTGGTGGGCAATTAGTGGAAGAAGAGCGTTTCGATAAAGTGAGTAACGATATGCGCCGTAAAGGCATGAAGATGGTGACTGCTGATGCCATTTCAGATCCTGTCGTGCAAGTGATTGCCTCTTTGGCGTTAGCCGCGGTGCTTTATTTGGCAACCACACCATTAATTGCGGAGCATAATTTAACCGCAGGTTCTTTCACTGTCGTCTTTTCTTCCATGTTAGCGATGATGCGTCCTTTAAAATCCTTGACGAATGTGAACTCACAATTCCAACGAGGCATGGCTGCTTGTCAGACATTATTTTCTATCTTAGATTTAGAAACTGAAAAAGATAATGGCACATATAAAGCAGAACCTGCAAAAGGTGATTTAGAATTTAAAAATGTGAGTTTTGCTTATGAGGGTAAAGAAGAGAAAGCCTTAAATAATATCTCTTTTTATGTGCCCGCAGGCAAAACTGTGGCATTAGTGGGGCGTTCAGGTTCGGGTAAATCAACCATTGCCAATTTAGTGACGCGTTTCTACGATATTGATGAAGGTGAGATTTTATTAGATGGCGTGAGAATTCAAGATTATCGTTTATCTAATTTACGTGAGAATTGTTCTGTTGTTTCTCAACAAGTGCATTTGTTTAATGATACGATTGCCAATAATATTGCCTATGCAGCAGAAGATAAATACAGCCGTGAGCAAATAATCGAAGCAGCAAAAGCAGCTTATGCCCTTGAGTTTATCGAGAAACTTCCGCAAGGTTTTGATACCGTTATTGGTGAGAATGGAGCAAGTCTTTCTGGTGGTCAACGTCAGCGTTTAGCCATTGCTCGTGCGTTATTACGTAATTCACCTGTCTTAATTTTAGATGAAGCGACGTCTGCTCTTGATACCGAATCTGAACGTGCGATTCAGTCTGCATTAGAAGAACTGAAAAAAGATCGTACGGTATTGGTTATCGCCCATCGTTTATCAACCATTGAAAATGCCGATGAAATCTTAGTCATTGAACACGGTGAAATTAAAGAACGTGGTACACACCAAGATTTATTAGCACTTGATGGCGCGTATAAACAATTACACAGTATGCAGTTTAGCGGATAAAATAATAAGGGCGAACCAATGTGTTCGCCCAAAATCAATATAGGATAAATGAAAATGCCTTTTTGGTACTCTAATTCAAAGCTTGCTTGGTTGCTCCTGCCTTTTTCACTGCTATTTTGGTTGATTAGCCAAATTCGCCGAGCATTATTTTTCCTGAATATCTTATCCTCTTATAAATCCCCGAAGCCCGTCATTATTGTTGGTAATCTTTCTGTTGGTGGAAACGGTAAAACCCCTGTCGTGGTGTGGCTAGTTGAAGAGTTACAAAAACAAGGATTACGTGTAGGCGTGATTTCTCGTGGCTATGGTAGCCAATCAAAAACCTATCCTTTGCTTGTCACACCGGAAACAGACCCTGTTCAAGGGGGCGATGAACCTGTTTTAATTGCCAAAAGAACAGGTGTGCCTGTGGTGATTTCACCGAATCGTCAACACGCTATCGAATTACTTTTGAAAACACAGGATTGCGATCTGATTATTTCGGATGATGGATTACAACATTATAAGTTGCAGCGTGATATTGAAATTGTGGTGATGGACGCAGAACGTGCTTTAGGGAACGGCTTTGTATTACCCGCTGGGCCTTTACGTGAATTACCAAGTCGCTTAAAAAGTGTGGACTTTGTGATTACTAATGGCGGAAAAAATGCTTATTCTGATGCCATTATGACGTTAGTTCCTCACTATGCGATTAATTTAGTGACAGCAGAAAAACGCTTGCTAAGTGAGTTTACCCAAGGTTCAGCTATTGCGGGAATTGGCAATCCTCAACGTTTTTTCACGATGTTGGAAAATTTAAATGTTCGTTTAGAAAATACGAAAGCTTTTCAAGATCATCAACATTTTGAGCAACAATTGTTAGAAAAACTCGCTGAAAATCAACCGCTCTTTATGACCGAAAAGGATGCCGTAAAATGCCAAGCGTTTGCTAAAGAGAATTGGTGGTATGTTCCAGTTGATGCGGAGATTGTTGAGGCTGAAAACCAAGGCCAAAAACTTCCACAATTGTGGGAAAAAATCCGTCATTTAGTTTAACTCTATTCGAGTGAAATATGCGTGAGAAACTCAATCCTCGATTATTAGACGTGATCGCTTGTCCACGTTGTTTGGCAAGATTGAAATACGATCAAGAAAATCAACGGCTTATTTGCCCTTTTGAGCAAGTGGCGTATCCTATTGAGAACGGCGTGCCGGTTTTGTTGGCAGAGAAAGCCGAAACATTGAAAGAATAAGGAATGATTATGTCATTTACAGTTATTATCCCTGCTCGTTTTGCATCGAGCCGCTTACCAGGTAAACCTTTAGCAGATATTGCCGGTAAACCTATGATTCAACATGTTTTTGAGAAAGCTCAACAATCAGGGGCAAGCCGAGTAATTATTGCAACAGATAACGAACAAGTTGAAAAGGCAGCAAAAGCTTTTGGGGCAGAAGTGTGTATGACATCAGAAGCGCATAATTCCGGTACAGAGCGTTTAGCGGAAGTAGTGAGTAAGCTTGGTATTGCTGATGATGAAATTATTGTAAACATCCAAGGGGATGAGCCGTTAATTCCCCCCGTCATTGTGAGTCAAGTGGCAGACAATTTAGCGAAGTTTAACGTGAATATGGCGACACTTGCGGTAAAAATTCATGAAGCGGAAGAGTTATTTAATCCAAATGCGGTGAAAGTCGTTACTGATAAAGATGGCTACGTTTTATATTTCTCTCGTTCAGTGATTCCTTACGATCGTGATCAGTTTATGCAATTAGAGGATATCTCAAAGGCACAACTTGCAGATGTGTATCTTCGCCATATTGGTATTTATGCTTACCGTGCGGGCTTTATTAAACAATATGTGCAATGGGCACCAACGCAGTTAGAAAACTTAGAGAAGTTAGAGCAACTCCGTGTATTGTGGTACGGTGAGCGTATTTATGTGGAATTGGCGAAAGAAGTCCCGGCTGTTGGTGTGGATACGGCTGAAGATTTAGAAAAAGTGCGGTCAATTTTGGCGTAGTTTTTACTGATGTTTGATTCCAAGAAGTTTCTCTCAGACGTTTCTCATGAACCCGGTGTTTATCGTATGTATGACGATAAAGATCAGGTTATTTATGTGGGCAAAGCGAAAGATCTCAAAAAGCGACTTTCCAGCTATTTCCGCAAAAACTTAAGCAGCAAAAAAACAGAAGCCTTGGTGGCATCAATTCATCATATTGATACAACCATTACTTCTTCTGAAACCGAAGCATTATTGCTTGAGCATAACTTTATTAAACTTTACCAACCTCGTTATAACGTATTATTGCGAGATGATAAATCCTATCCTTTTATTTTACTGACGAAAGAACGTCATCCTCGTATTACTTCTTATCGCGGAACAAAAAAAATTGCAGGTGAGTATTTCGGACCTTATCCTCATGCAGGTGCAGTGCGTGAAACCTTGTCGTTAATGCAAAAATTATTCCCTGTTCGTCAATGTGAAAATTCGGTTTATAACAATCGTTCCCGCCCTTGTTTGCAATATCAAATCGGGCGTTGCTCCGCACCTTGTGTGCCAGGCTATGTGACTGATGAGGAATATAACCAACAAGTTGAATTAGCACGACTATTTTTACAAGGAAAAGATCAGCAAGTATTAGATTATCTCATTGGCAAAATGGAGCAGGCGAGCCGAGACTTGGATTTTGAAGGCGCGGCACGTTATCGTGACCAAATTCAAGCGGTTCGTGCTGTTATCGAAAAACAATTTGTTTCCAATGAGCGTTTGGATGACATGGATATTATGTCCATTGCGTATCAGCACGGTTTAGCTTGTGTTCAGGTAATGTTTATTCGTCAAGGCAAAGTATTGGGCAATCGCAGTTATTTTCCGAAAGTGCCTGCTAATACAGATTTATCTGAACTCACAGCCACTTTTGTTGGGCAGTTCTATTTGCAAGGTCATCAGGGCAGAAGTATTCCTAATAGTATTATTGTGGATCATAAATTAGATGAAAAAGCGGAGCTTGAGGCCTTATTAACTGAACAAGCCGGCCGAAAAGTGGTGATACAAGAATCTGCTAAAGGCGATAAAGGCAAGTATTTGCAGTTGGCACAAATTAATGCCAAAGCGGCCTTAGCGACTCAACTTAAACAATCTTCCCGAATGTACGAACGTTATCAAGCGCTTTGTGAATTGCTCGATATGCCTGAAATTAAACGCATGGAATGTTTTGATATTAGTCATACGATGGGTAATCAAACCGTGGCATCTTGCGTGGTATTTAATCAAGAAGGCCCACTGAAATCAGATTATCGCCGTTTTAATATTGAAGGTATTACGGGTGGTGATGATTATGCAGCGATGGAGCAAGCCTTAAAGAAACGTTACGACCGCGATCTTGATGAAGATAAAATTCCCGATATTATTTTTATTGATGGTGGTAAAGGGCAGCTTAATCGTGCCTTAGAGGTTTTTCATCACCTCAACGTAAAATGGGATAAAAACCGACCGCACTTAATTGGTGTTGCAAAAGGTGTAGATCGTCGAGCAGGACAAGAGGTGTTGATTATCAGCAAACAAGATCGTGAAATCCATTTGCCGGATGATAGTCTTGCGTTGCATTTAATCCAACATATTCGAGATGAAAGCCATAATCATGCGATTAGCGGTCATCGTCAAAAACGCCAAAAAGCCTTTACCCAAAGTGGATTGGAAACCATTGAAGGGGTAGGTGCTAAACGACGTCAAGCCTTGTTGAAATATTTAGGTGGATTGCAAGGTGTCAAAAATGCCACGTTGGATGAAATCGCCTCTGTACCCGGTATTTCTAAAGCGTTAGCAGAAAAGATTTTCGAGACCTTAAAAAGTTAGGAAAAATCTTGATTTTCTACGTGAACTGTCTATGATTCAACCTTTCGGATTTTATATAGGAACATATTATGTTTGAATGGCTTGTTGATCCTGAAGCATGGATTTCATTGCTTACTTTGGCCGCTCTTGAAATCGTCTTGGGTATTGATAACATTATTTTTATTAGTATTTTAGTAGGACGTTTACCCGCGAATCAACGCCAATCTGGTCGTATTATCGGTCTTGGATTAGCGATGATTACTCGTATTTTACTTCTTGTTTCTCTTTCCTGGATGATGAAATTAACGGAGCCACTATTCACTTTAGTCGGTCAGGAAATTTCGGGTCGCGATTTGATTTTATTCCTTGGGGGCTTATTCCTGATTATGAAAAGTACAGGTGAAATCAAAGAAGCGATGCATCCTGAATCACATCATGAAGAAGAGAATAATAAGAAGAAAGTCAGTTATTTGGGTGTATTAATCCAAATTGCGATTTTAGATATTGTGTTTTCTTTAGACTCAGTGATTACTGCGGTAGGGATGGCAAACCACCTTCCAGTGATGATTTTGGCAATTATGATTGCAGTAGGTGTGATGATGTTTGCAGCGAAACCAATTGGTAATTTTGTTGATACCCATCCGACATTGAAGATTTTAGCCTTAGCATTCTTAATTTTAGTTGGAGTAAGTTTAATTGCTGAAAGTTTGGATATTCATATTCCAAAAGGCTACATTTACTTTGCAATGGGCTTCTCAACAGTAGTTGAAATGCTCAACATCAAGATGCGAAAATCACTTGGTCATTAAATCATATAAAAAGGCGGAACAATGTGTTCCGCCTTTTTTTAGTCATTATAGAATACCCCTTTCCCATACAAATACATGGTGACTTGTTCGCCAGTATGATATTCGTTAATGAGATCTTCATTGATATTCAATTCATAACCACCAACATCAATACAAATATTGATAGCTCGTCCTCTTGATTCAATTCGCTTAATCACACCGTTAAAAGAAGCGGTCGGATCTTGGATTTTTTTCGCAAGAGAGAATTGCTCAGGGCGGAATAACACTTCCCCTTGCGTATGGCCATTTCCTTTATTTTCGATGGCAATTTCACCTAATTGACAGGTCGCGATGCCATCGCTTTTTAATGTTGCAGGAAGAATAATGCTGTCCCCAATAAATTTAGCAATAGACAAATACTGAGGTGACCAATAGAGCGTTTTAGGTGTCGCAATTTGGAGAATTTTTCCTTCTTGAATCACTGCGATTTTGTCTGCATGACATAGCGCTTCATCACGATCATGGGTCACGAATACGGCAGAGGAACCACTTTCTCTTAATACTTGTAACATATCGTAACGAATTTGATTTCTCAGATGCTCATCTAATGCACTGAATGGCTCATCAAACAGGATTAATTCAGGGCTTGGTGCAAGTGCTCGAGCAAGTGCAACACGTTGCTGTTGACCACCAGAAAGCTGATGAGGGAAACGGTCCGCTAAGCTGCTAATACCCGTGAGTTTCATCACTTCCTGTATTCGTTGTTTTTCCTCTTCCGTTTTTCCTTTACCATCGCCTAAACCATAAGCAATGTTGCGGTAAACATTTAAATGAGGGAATAACACGCCTTCTTGTACCACATACCCTAATTTGCGCTGCTGGGTTGGCACATTGAGGTTTTCTTTAAAAATAGGTTGATTCTTTAACCAAATCTCACCGCTTGTTGGTTGTTCAAAACCAGCAATACTACGCAATAAGGTGGTTTTTCCACAACCAGATGCGCCAAGAAGAAACAGAATTTCACCTTTCTCTAATTGCAGAGAGATATTGTGTAGAACCTGGTGTCCGTTAAAGGATTTATTCAAATTTTTAATGTCGAGTAATGTTGTCATTTTTATCTTCTCGTTATTTAAAACCGTATCGTTTCAGTAAAAATACAGGAATCCCTGAAAATAGCACTAACATAATGGCATAAGGCGTTGCAGCCGCATATTGTGCATCAGAGGTGTATTCCCACACCGCAGTTGAAAGCGTTTTAATGTCATTAGGGGTCAGTAATAAGGTTGCGGTGAGCTCTTTCATTAAGTTTAAGAACACTAAAGCAAAGGCAGCAGCAATCCCTGGTAGCATAGCCGGAATGACTAAGGTTCGGAAAATATAAAAGTTGCTACGGCCCAAGCTTTGTCCTACCTTTTCAATGTTGCTAGACATTTGTTCAAGCGAACTCCGCAAGGTCGTTTGTGCCATTGGAAGATAAAGCATAAAGTAGGCGACGATAACCATGGCAAAGGTTTGATAAAGGGAATAGGCATAGTTGATGGTAAAGAAGACCAATGATAATGCGATAACAAGCCCTGGCACAGCGTGAAGTAGATAAGGGATTCGATCAAGCCAAATCGTCAATTTACTGCGATAGCGTACCGCAGCCCATACCAATGGTAGTGCACAAATAACGGTAAGTGTTGCACCCAGTGTTGATATAGTCAGTGAATTTGTGAAGGCGGTAAAAAATTCCCCAAAATCGACCGCACCTTCAATGGAACTTCCCACGGTTAGCCAATAAATCAGCATAGTAATCGGCACACCAATACTGAGCACAAAAATGGTCGTGAAAAAGCTTACGACTAAAATTTGTTTTCCTGCTGAGAGGGTTTTCAATGGATACGGACGTATTACGCCTTTGCCGCTTTGATAGAGTGTTTGTGTGCCTCTAAAACGAATTTCCCCCATCACAACAAAGATACAGATCACCATTAACACACCAGAAAGTAAGGCGGCGGTGTTGTTATTAAAGGCCATTTCATATTCTTGGAAAATTGCCGTAGTGAAGGTTTGGTAATTTAAAATAGACACGGCGCCAAAGTCTACCAACATATGAAGCGCAATTAATAATACGCTGCTACCGATGGCGGGTTTGAGTTGTGGAAAAATCGCATGCCAAAATGTGTAAGCCTGGCTTTTAGCTAATGAAAGGCTCACTTCTTCTAAAGAGCGGTCGAGTCTTTTTAAGGTCGCCGCGACAGGGAGATAAGCAAGCGGGAAAGAACTCAGCGTCATAATGCCGATGGTTCCCCAGAAGCCTTCCACTCTGAAGGTAAGACTGATCCACGTAAAACAACTGACAAAAGCCGGAATACAAAGAGGGAGCGTCATGGCTACTTGGAAAAAGCCTTTTCCCCAAAAGCGATAACGTTCTAATAAAAACGCACATAGTGTGCCGAGAATAATGGCAAAAAGTGTGACAAATACCATTAAAAGTAGGGTATTACTGAGCAATTCCCACATTCTTGGGCGCCAAAGTAATTCAATGCTGCGAGCCAATCCGACATCTGCAGCACGCTCAATAACATATAAAAAAGGGAGTAATAATGGCAAACTAATCAGCACGATTAAGGCTATAAGCCAGCGAGGTGGGCGATTAGACACAGAAAAATCCTTTAAAATATTAGTGTAAAATAAGTAGAGTAAATAACAGAAGGGCGTGTATTACACGCCCTATATTGCATAGCAAATTAAACTTATTTCAAACCAGCTTCTTCAATAAGTTTATTGGCGTTGTCTTTGTCTTCAGAAGTCGTTGCCGAAACAACAGGCGCTTCTAATTTCGCATAAGGTTCCATGTTAAATGGAGAAACCACATCGGTACGAAGTGGGTATTCTGCACGTACTGAAACAAACGCTTGTTGTCCTTCTTTACTTGCTAAGAAATCAACGAATTTTTTCGCTTCTTCTTTATTTTTAGAACCTTTTAATACCGCTGCACCAGAATAGGTCACTAATGCACCTGGATCTTGATGACGAATGAAGTAAAGACGTGTTTTGAGGTTATCAGCACCTTTTTCTTTTGCAAGTGTATACCAGTAATAGTTGTTGATTAACGCTGCTGGTACTTCACCATTTTCAACCGCTTGAAGAGCAACGCTGTTTTTCGCATAAAGTTTACCGTTTTCTTTTAAGCCTTTTAACCATTTAAGAGCGGCATCTTTACCTTTTAATTTGGTAATCGCAACAACTTGCTCTAAGAATGCGCCTGAAGTTGGAACGTAACCAATTTTATCTTTCCATTTTGGTGTTGCATAATCTAACACGGATTTTTCCATGTCTTTTTCAGATAATTTAGTGTGATCGTAAACCACAACACGAGAACGACCGCTTAATGCGACCCAGTCTTTTTTCGGTGCAACAGGCACACCTTTGTGTGCAGTTTGTTTAATAGTATCTGCAGAAAGCGGTTCTAATAAGCCCGCATCAGAGAGTGCCGCGAAAGGTGCAGTTTGTTCAGAAAAGAATACGTCAGCAGGGGTTTTATCGCCCTCTTCTTTTAATTGACCTGCAAGTTGATCACTTTTAGCACTGTTTAAGGTCACTTTAATGCCCGTTGCTTTTGTAAATGCATCAGCAACAGCTTGAGAACCTTCTTTGTGCTGTCCATTGTAAACAGTAATATCTGCAGAAGCGAATCCTGCAAACGCCATTAAGCCGGTTAGTGCGGCAATTTGGAAGTGCTTAATTTTCATGAAAACTCCTTTATGTTATCGGGCAAATCGCCCATTTTCTGAAAATAAAATTCGTCCCATTCTAATATATTTAAAAGAGATAATGCAAATAATTCTCAGATGTTTTTCTCTTATATCAAAATTTCATATCCCATTCTATTTTTTTACTTCGTCCTATGTTGATTTTTCTCCATAATGTCTAGTAGAAATTTCTAATAAGGACGGATATGAATATTCAGCAAATCATTAAACAACATCATTTAGAGCTCTTATTCCAGCAAGGGTCGTTTGGGATTGAAAAGGAAAGTCAACGGGTATATGCAGATGGTTCAATTTTGACGTCACCGCATCCTAAAGCTTTTGGTAATCGTCGTTTTCACCCTTATATTCAAACTGATTTTGCAGAAAGTCAGTTGGAATTGGTGACTCCCCCTATGAAAAAGTTAGAGGATACACTACGTTGGCTTTCAGCCATTCATGAAGTGACTTTGCGAACTTTACCGGAGGATGAATTTATTTTTCCTTTTAGTATGCCTGCAGGATTACCGCCAGAAGAACACATTAAGGTTGCACAATTAGATAATCAGGAAGATGTGGCTTATCGTGAGCATTTAGTCCAGTCTTACGGTAAATATAAGCAAATGGTCAGTGGTATTCATTACAATTTTCAAATTGACCCTAAGTTTATTGATGCCTTATTTCATGCACAAAATGAAACACAAAGTGCGGTTGATTTTCAAAATAATTTTTACTTAAAAATAGCGAAGAACTTCTTACGCTATCAATGGATTTTACTTTACTTGTTTTCTGCAACACCGACGGTAGAGGATAAATATTTCAGAGGCAATTCCCCCCTTAAACCGCATCAATATGTGCGGAGTTTACGTTCAGGGAAATATGGTTATGTGAATGATCCAAAGATCCACGTCTCTTATGACAGTTTGCAAGAGTATGTTGAGACATTAGAACACTGGGTGAAATCGGGTGATTTGATTGCGGAAAAAGAGTTTTACTCAAGCGTACGTTTGCGTGGCGCTAAAAAAGCGCGCGATTTACTTCAAAAAGGAATTCAATATTTAGAATTTCGTTTGTTTGATCTCAATCCGTTTGCACCTTATGGAATGGAACTCGCTGACGCGAAATTCATTCATTATTTTATTTTGTTAATGGCATGGCTTGATGATACCGCTGATCAAGAAGGTATAAAATTAGGCAAAGCACGTCTTGCTGAAGTGGCATGGGAAGACCCAAGACAGCAAAGCGTTTATGCGGTAGAAGGCGAATTAGTCCTCCTTGAAATGCTCAAAATGCTTGAGCAACTTAATGTGAGTGATGAGATTAAAACGATTGTTAAAGACAAATTAGGACAATTTGCGGATCCAAGCCAAACGCTTTGTGCCAAAGTGGTTGCGGCAATTGAACAGGTCGGCAGTTACCAACAATTAGGGGCCGATATTGCGCAATCTAATAAAGCAAAAGCCTTTGAACGTTTTTATGCATTAACTGCGTTTGATAATATGGAACTGTCCACACAAGCGTTATTGTTTGATGCAATCCAAAAAGGGCTAAAGATTGAGATTTTAGATGAACGCGATCAATTTATCAGTCTTCAATTTGGCGATCATTTGGAATATGTGAAAAACGGTAATATGACTTCTCACGATAGCTATATTTCTCCACTCATTATGGAAAATAAAGTGGTGACGAAGAAAGTGTTAGCGAAAGCAGGATTTAATGTACCGCAAAGCATCGAGTTTACCGATGTGAAAAGTGCGGTCGAAAATTTCCCACTTTTTGAAAATCGAGCCGTCGTGATTAAGCCAAAATCAACGAATTTTGGTTTAGGGATTAGTATTTTCCAGCAAGGTGTAACGGATCGAGATGATTTTGCAAAAGCTGTAGAGATTGCTTTCCGTGAAGATAAAGAGATCATGGTTGAAGATTATCTACTTGGCACTGAATATCGCTTCTTTGTGCTGGGGGATCAAACGTTAGCCGTCTTATTACGTGTTCCAGCAAATGTAATTGGAGATGGTGTACATACCGTTGCTGAATTAGTTGCGGCTAAAAATGATCATCCTTTACGGGGCGATGGTAGTCGAACACCATTGAAAAAAATTGCATTAGGGGATATTGAGCAGTTGCAGCTTAAGGAACAAGGCTTAACTGTGGATTCTATTCCAGCGAAAGATCAACTTGTCCAATTACGTGCGAATTCCAATATTAGTACAGGCGGCGATTCTATTGATATGACGGATGAAATGCATGCCAGTTACAAAGAAATTGCGGTCGGGATTAGCAAAGCAATGGGGGCGGCAGTGTGTGGCGTGGATTTGATTATTCCTGATTTGAAAAAGCCGGCAGAACCGAGCCTACATTCGTGGGGTGTGATTGAGGCAAACTTTAATCCTATGATGATGATGCATATTTTCCCATTTAGTGGACAATCTCGACGATTGACAATGAATGTGATTAAGATGCTTTTCCCTGAATTACCTTAATTTAGTTATCGGGCTTCATCAGTTGGTGAAGCCCGTTTTACATTCATCGTAATTAGGCTAAAATGGAAACAGTATTCACAATTCTAAAATGAAATTTAATGACAACTTTTACCTTAGAACCTCAAGAAAATGATCGTCTGCAATCCCTTTGTGGGGCATTTGATGAAAATATCAAACTGATTGAAAAAGAATTTAAACTCAATATTTCCCGCAATAATTTCACTTTCACGGTGAAATCTAACGATGAAAGTCCGAAACCACATCATGAGCAATTAGTTGAGCGTGCAGCTAGATTAATCCAAGCATTATATGTGGAGACAGCGCCAATTAAGGGGAAAGTGAAAGAACTTGATTTGGAAGATGTGCATATTGCCTTGCAAGAGAGCAGAATGTTATCGCAAGAGGGCAGTGAGTCACGCAGTGAAAATCACGTCTATAGCACCACAATTAAAACCAAGCGAGGTTTGATTAAACCGCGTGGTGAAAATCAAATTCAGTATTTACATAATATTCTTACGCACGATATTAGTTTTGGGATTGGCCCCGCTGGCACAGGGAAAACCTTTTTAGCCGTAGCGGCTGCTGTTGAGGCATTAGAGCGCCAAGAAATTCGTCGCATTTTGCTGACTCGTCCTGCGGTGGAAGCGGGCGAAAAATTAGGTTTCTTGCCGGGTGATTTAGGCCAAAAAATTGAACCTTATTTACGACCACTTTATGATGCGTTATTTGAAATGCTTGGCTTTGAACGTGTACAAAAATTAATGGAGCGTAATGTGATTGAAATCGCGCCATTGGCTTATATGCGTGGTCGCACACTCAATGACAGCTTTATTATTCTAGATGAAAGCCAAAATACAACAGTTGAACAAATGAAAATGTTTTTGACTCGTATTGGTTTTAATTCCAAAGCCGTGATTACAGGGGATGTGACTCAAATCGATTTACCGCGCAGCACAAAATCGGGTTTACGCCACGCCATGGAAGTATTAAGCAAAGTGTCGGAATTGAGCTTTAACTACTTTGAGAGTAAAGATATTGTACGACATCCTGTGGTGGCAAAAGTGGTGCAGGCTTACGAAGAATGGGAAGCTCAAGATGAAATTCGTCGCCAAGAAATCGCAGCGCAGCGTCGAGCTGAACGTGAGCAAAAAGTGCGGTCAGAAAATGAAACGAATTTAGGAGAATAACATGGGCAATATGATTATCGATTTGCAACTGGCCTGTGAAAATACAGAAGTCTTGCCATCAGAAGCGCAAATTCTGCAATGGGCAACCGCTGCAGTTCAACCAGAAAGTGATAATGTTGAAATGACAGTACGTATTGTGGATGAAGCGGAAAGTCATGACTTGAATTTGACTTATCGTGGTAAAGATCGTCCAACCAATGTATTGTCTTTCCCTTTTGAATGTCCTGACGAAGTGGAATTACCGCTGTTGGGCGATTTGGTGATTTGTCGCCAGGTAGTAGAACGCGAAGCTATCGAGCAAGAAAAGCCTTTAATGGCACATTGGGCGCATATGATTGTGCATGGCAGCTTACATTTGTTGGGGTACGATCACATTGAAGATGATGAAGCCGAAGAAATGGAAAGTTTAGAAACTGAAATTATGCAGGGTTTGGGCTTTGCTGACCCTTATCTTTCCGAAAAATAATGACGATTTGGAGCAATTATGTATAAAGCCGTATTCAGCGATTTTGATGGTACTTTATTAACTTCCGATCATCGAATTTCGCCTAAAACCTTAGATGCACTTCAACGCATTACAAAACAAGGTATCCCATTTACACCAATCTCTGCGCGTTCGCCGCTTGGTATTTGGCCTTATGCGAAACTCATTGAAAACTACAACATCATTGTGGCATTTAGTGGTGCCTTGATTTTAGATAAAAACGCCACGCCTATTTATTCGGTACAAATTGATCCCGCTGATATTCAAGCCATTAATCAAGTATTAGCAGACCATCCTGCACTAGGTGTCAATTATTATACCTATGATGATTGCGTCGCTCGCGATTTGGATAATAAATGGGTGATTTATGAACGTAGCGTGACAGGCATTCAGATTGATCCTTATGATGAAAGTGCGGTCTATTCTCCACATAAAATTCAAATCATTGGTGAAACAGATGAAGTGATTGCTATTGAGCAAATCTTGAAAGAGAAATTCACGCATTTAAGTATTTGCCGTTCTCATGCGAATTTCCTTGAAGTGATGCATAAATCCGCGACAAAAGGTAACGCGGTACGTTTTCTTGAAGATTATTTTCATGTGAAGATGGAAGAATGTGTTGCTTTCGGCGATAACTTTAACGATTTAGATATGCTAGAAAGTGTGGGATTAGGCGTTGCAATGGGCAATGCTCCCGATGAGATTAAAAAAGCCGCCAATCGCGTCACCGCTTCGCATAATGATGATGGGATTGCATTGATATTGAATGAGATTTTTCCTGAATAAATAAAAAGGCGCTTTCTATAAAAAAGCGCCTTATTCATTATAGTGCGGCTAGTGCTGCTTCATAATTTGGTTCATTTTTAATTTCAGACACCAGTTCACTATGTAGCACATTGTTGTTTTCATCTAAAACAATTACTGAACGTGCAGTTAAACCTGCGATTGGACCTGTTGTGATGTTTACCCCTAAGTTTTCATGGGCTTCTTTATGACGGAAAGTAGAAAGCGTTTCTACGTTCTCAATACCTTCTGCACCGCAGAATCGTGTTTGTGCAAAAGGCAAATCAGCTGAAATGCAAAGTACCACAGCATTTTTTAAATTAGCTGCTTGTTGATTGAATTTGCGGACAGAAGTTGCACATACACCTGTATCAATACTTGGAAAAATATTTAAAACTTTGCGTTTTCCTGCATAAGTATCAAGCGTGACGTTAGCGAGTTCTTTATTGGTTAGCGTAAGTGCGGTCACTTTCTCTCCTTTTTTGGGAAAGTTGCCGCTTACTTCAATGGGATTACCCATCATTGTTACTTGAGTCATAAATGCTCCTATTTTTCATTTCCTAAATTAAGCACTTTTTTAAGTGCAGTAAAAAACTTGTCATTTTCTTGTGGTAAGCCAATACTGATACGTAAGTGATTTGGCATGCCATAACCTGCAATTGGGCGTACAATCACGCCTTCACGCAATAATGCATCATAAATTGGTGCGGCAGGCTGTTTAAAATCAATGGTAATAAAATTACCTTTAGACGGAATAAAGTCTAAGCCATATTGTTGGCAGAAGGCTTCATAACGTTTCATTTCTTGCCGATTATTCTCAGCCACTTTTTCAACAAAAGCATCATCGTTCATCACCGCAATCGCACTGGTTAAAGCAAGACTATTACAGTTAAACGGTTGACGAACACGGTTTAATAAGTCAGCGATTTCAGGATTAGAGACTGCGTAACCAATACGTAACCCCGCCAAACCATAAGCTTTTGATAGGGAGCGAGAAACGATAAGGTTAGGGTATTTATCTAGTAATGCAAAAGAATTAACGCGTTCGCTTGGATGAGTAAATTCGGTATAAGCCTCATCTAATACCACAATCACATTTTCAGGTACTTTGGCCAAGAAGGCATCCAATTCTGCTTCCGTTAAGAAATTCCCCGTTGGATTGTTTGGATTGGCAATAAAAATCAGCTTGGTTTTATCTGAAAGTGCGGTCAAAAATCCGTTTAAATCGTGTCCCCAATCTTTAGCAGGAATTTCTTTTGCGACAGCGTTAATGGCTTTGGTCACTAAAGGGTAAACAATAAAGGCGTATTGTGAATAAATCACTTCATCATACTCACCCGCAAAGGTATGAGCAAAGAGCTCTAATAAATCGTTAGAACCATTGCCAAGGGTGATTTGGTTTGGTTGCACACCAAATTTTTTTGCAATAGCCTCTTTAAGTTCAAAACCATTCGCATCAGGGTAGCGCGTTAAATGATCAAGTTGGGCTTGAATGGCTTTTTTCGCACTTTCAGGAAAACCGAAAGGGTTTTCATTTGAGGCCAGTTTAACGATATCAGTAATGCCTAATTCGCGCTCGAGTTCTTCGATTGGTTTTCCGGCTTGGTAAGGTGAAAGAGATTTTACGCCTTGATTGGCGACGTTGATGTATTGCATATGCTTTCCTTATAAAAACGAGCGGGCCTTTCAGCCCGCACGTTGAGTTTAGTTAATCAGATAATTAGCTATTTTCAGCTTCAAATTTTTTCATGAATTCAATGAGTGCTTGTACGCCTTCTAATGGCATCGCGTTATAGATAGAGGCGCGCATACCACCTAATACTTTGTGACCTTTTAAAGCTTGAAGACCGGCAGCGGTAGATTCTGAGACAAATTTAGCATCAAGTTCAGGATTGCCTGTCACAAATGTGACATTCATGGTTGAACGGTTTTCTTTAGCCACTATGTTACGATAGAGTTTACTGCTATCAATGTAGTCATAAAGGGTTTGTGCTTTCACTGCGTTACGTTTTGCAATTTCTTTTAAGCCGCCGATTGCTTGAATGTGTTTGAAGACCAATGAACAGAGATACCACGCAAATGTTGGTGGGGTATTGATCATGGAGTCTGCATCACGTTGTGTGGCGTAATTCCAAATTGATGGTGTCGCTTGGCGTGCATGACCAATTAAATCATCACGAATAATCACGAGCGTAATCCCTGCAGGACCAAGGTTTTTTTGCGCACCGGCATAAATAACACCAAATTTGCTAATATCAATTTCACGAGAGAGAACATTAGATGACATATCTGCTACAAGCACCGCATTGCCTATATTCGGTACATCAAAAATTTCAACACCGCTAATCGTTTCATTTGGACAATAGTGAACGTAATCGTATTGTTCCGCAATGTCACTGAAATCAAGATTAGTGATGTGTGTGTGCTCACCATTTTCCACAATGGTAATTTCATCAATTTCAGCAAAGTTACGCGCTTCTTTAGCCGCGGTTGCAGACCAGTGGCCGCTATTTAAGTAAAGCGCTTTGCCTTTCTCACCGATTAAGTTCATCGGTAATGCCGCAAATTGACCTCGAGCCCCACCTTGTAGGAATAACACACGATAGTTATCTGGAATGTGATACACCTCACGTAAATCTTTTTCTGCTTGAGCAATCAATTCCATAAAATATTTGCCACGGTGACTGACTTCCATTACCGATACACCTTGACCAAGCCAGTTGGTTAGCTCTGCTTGTGCTTTTTGTAGGACCTCAGGAAAAATCATGGCTGGACCAGCGCTAAAATTAAAGACTTTTGACATTGTGTTTCCTTATTTTATTTTGAATGGATTCTTCATTTTTACCACTACCGAATAGGATAATCAACTAAATCAAACAGTTTTTTGATCTAATCCATCAATTTAAATTTAAGCTTTTGACGGGGACGAAAAAAAAGGCTACATTACTCGAAGTTTGTTTTTAACTTTGAGAGAGTCGATCATGGGAAATGTAAGTAAATCCTTCCAAGAAGTATTAGAGTATGTGCGTTTATATCGTTTGAAAAATAAACTTAAGCGCGACATTGAAGACAACAACCGCAAAATTCGTGATAACCAAAAACGTGTCTTATTATTAGATAACTTAAATCAATATATTCGTGATGATATGAGCATTGAAGATGTTCGTGCGATTATCGAAAATATGCGTGATGACTATGAAGGTCGTGTGGATGAGTACAACATTCGCAATGCGGAACTTTCTACTTTACGCCGTGAAACGAGCAATAAGATGAAAGAACAGAAAAAAGCGCACGCGAAATTAGTGAAAGATTCATCAAATAAAATCACATTATAAATCCTCAAAAGAAATGACCGCACTTTGTTGAAGTGCGGTCATTTTTTATGGTGTTTTTAGGATGAACTATAAATGATTAAACATCATAAGTGCCCATCACCACAGCTTGATCTAGAATATGCCCTTGCATCGCAAAATGCAGATCATTAAAACGGAATCCCGGTTTGAGGTTTAGTTTGGTATCGAGTGCATACACAATAAGTTCATAGCGGTGTAAACAATTTGGCGGAGCCATACCGCCATAGAATGAGGCTTCTTCAATATCAAATTGACCTAATTTACTTGCCCAAGTATTTGCACCTTGTACGTAATCTGTTGCGGTTTGGCTTTCATTTTCTTGAATAACCGTACGTTCAAGATTTGCAATGAGCCAATGAATCCACACAAAGCCACTCGCCGTAATTGCGTCTTTATCTTCTAAGACAACCGCAAAGGATTTAGTGCCTTGAGGGGCATCGTGAATTTCAAACGGGATAGAGTAGGTTGGCATACCATTTGGGCTAAATTGTGTGCCGCGTTTACCATATTTGTCTTCAAAGGCACCATTTTGAATGGCTGAACTGGTTACAAACATTGTTTTCTCCTTAATTTCTCACGGAATACACTTTAAATTTGGTAGTTTGAGCAAGGACTTCAAATTTCCCGAAATGTTGTGTTAATAAATCGGGATAGGGTAGAAATGCATTAGCAACGATACGCAGTTCTCCGCCTGCCGTTAAATGCCATTTTGCTTGTTGAATAAGTTCTTTCACCGCACGATAAGCGGTATCGACTCCATCGTGGAAAGGCGGGTTTGAAATAATCAGATCAAATTTCCCTTCAATATGGGAAAACACATCGCTTGCGATAACCTGACCTTCAAGCTGATTTTCAGCAAGCGTTTGGCGAGCGGATTGAATTGCCATTGCATGAATATCAGTCATTGTAATATCCGCTTTAGGATGATGTTTTTTGATCATGGAACCAATGACACCCGCCCCACAACCAACGTCTAACACTTTGCCTTGAATTGGTGACGTTAAGGTAGAAAGTAGAAGCGATGTTCCACTATCAAGTTCATTAGCACTGAATACACCCGGCAAGCTGTAAATACGGAGATCGCCTAATGCATCATTTTGGTAGCATTTCCAATAAGATTGAAGATCAAAGTGCGGTTGTTTTTGTAAGGAAAAATGGTATAAACCGCAACGACGAGCTGAGTCAATTTTGCCAATTTCACCGTAAGGTTCAAGCAGTTTTTCAGCTGAACGGACGCCACAACGATTTTCACCGATAATCAACACTTCTTGACCAATTTTACTTTTGGCGAGTAGTTGCATCAGCTGAAAATTCACTTCTTGTTTATTCTTCGTCCAATAATAAATAATCAAATCGGCTTGCGGCTGAAATTCAACCTCAAAATTGACCGCACTTTGGGTTTTGGCATAATCAAAATACCAACTCCAAACCTGCACAGATTGGCAATGTTTTTGCAATATTTGAGGAAAATCATCATTAATGCCGCCGGCAAGAAGAATTGATTTACCGCTAAAAAGGGGAAGATGGCGTTGTAAAACTTCGCTTTCGAGAGAAATCACGCTTTAAATCCTGTGGTTTATTGGTTAAAATTATGTGTTATTCTAACAAAAGAAAACGATTTAAACGTATTTATTAAGGAATTATTTATGAAAAAAATCATCACCGCAGTCGCAATGGCAAGTTTATTGTCTGGCTGTCAATTAATCGAACAACTTCAAGGTAACAAACAAAAAACTTCAACCTTACCAACAACAAGCTCAAAAGTTGAATTACCTGCTGCACAAGCGCAAAGCTTAGATGCGCAGTTTGAGCGCATCAAAAAAGGTAACCAAGAAGTCACATTCAATGGCGAAAAATTCTATAAACAAACTAAAGCCTTTGATAAATCAGAAGATCCGCGTTTCTTAAGTGGTGCAGCAAGCGTAGATCGTAGCAATCGTAAATTCATTATGAGCGAAACCTATTATTTAAAAGATGTTTCTCACGTTCCTGAATTAACAACAAAATATCTTGATGCAAACAAAAAAGTATGTGAGTTAAAAACGATTGGTAACGCTTCAGATGTTTACTATGCTTGTGATGGTAAAGATTTCCAACGCTTTATCGCCGTGGTTTATCAAGCGAAAAACATTCTTTCTTTCCGTAGCTTAAAAGCATATCAAGAAAAACCAACAGATGCGCAAGAAAAAGCGATTGTTAAAGGTTTAAGAGATTATCCGTTAGATACTATTGCTCGTTAATCTATGGATAGACGCAATCTTCTTTTAAATGAAATGGGAATAACCCGTTGGCAGCTCTATCGCCCAGAAGTATTGCAAGGGGCGGTAGGTGTGAGTGTTTCAGAACAAGTGAAATTTATTGTGGTGACTAATGATAATCTCTTGAGTTCACCGCTTTTTGCAGATATTCGACTTGCGCTAGAGCTCAAAAAAGAAGATTGCCTTTGCCTGAATTTCGATCAAATTCAACATATCACGTTACAACATTCTGTACGGTATTGGTTATTGGCTGAAAATGCTGATGAAATTGACCGCACTTTGCCTTATTGCCTAAATGCAGAGCGAGTTTATCGCTCTGTTGATTGGCAACAATTCCAGCAAGATAGCCAAGCTAAACGTGAGCTTTGGCAACAAATCCAACAAATTTAATCATTATGGCTTCTCTTTTTCCTATTGAAGAATGCGATATGGATCGCTTATATGAAATTGAACAAGCAGCACATCTTGTGCCTTGGTCATTGGGAACATTGAAAAATAATGTCGGCGAGCGTTATCTCAATTTGAAATTAGTGGAAAAGGAGCGAGTGCTTGGTTTTGCTATTTGCCAAATGGTATTAGATGAAGCCACATTATTTAATATTGCGATTGACCCAGCTCAACAAGGAAAGGGCTACGGTTCGTTTTTATTGCAAGGTTTAATGGATAAGCTTAAAGAGAAAGGCATTCAAACGCTTTGGCTTGAAGTGCGAGAATCGAATCCTGCTCGATTCCTTTATGAAAAGTTGGGATTTAATGAGGTTGATATTCGTAAGAATTATTATCCCAAACCAGATGGTGGACGAGAAAATGCTGTCGTGATGGCATGTTATCTCTAGAATGAAAAAGTGCGGTCAATTTTGACCGCACTTTGTTTATCTGAAAAATAAGACATTACACTTCTTCTGCTGGGAAGACAAATGGATTTAACCCACTGCGTGCGAAGCCTTTTTCTTCCATTTCAATATCTAAGAAAATTGATGCTAAATCATCTGCTACCGCTTCAACATTCGGATCTTTTTCTTGGAACATGATTTTTAAATAGCTTTGGCAATCGCCACAGGTTTCAGCACGAACAAGAGCAAGCTCTTCATTTAATGACCACATTTCAAGATTTTTGTGTTCATTGCAGTTTGTGCATTGTGCGCGCACTAAATTCCACTCACTTTCACAGAGATTGCAGTGCAAATAGCGTAAACCTTGTGAAGTACCGATATGGACAACACTTGACACTGGCGCAGAACCACAAACTGGGCAGTAATGTAGATTGTCAGTTCCTTCTTGGTGACTGTTATGAGGAATTTGTTGAGCCAGTTGTAGCCAATAAAGAGAAAGCGCAGCCCAAATAAAGACAGCTTTATCGGTGCTCACCAAATTAAATTCTTGGCTTAAAAGATGACTAGCCATTTCTTCAAGCTCTTTATCAGAGGCTTTTTCAAGATTCTCAATCGTAGCAAGAACCTGTTCATTTGCTTTTGGTTTAATGCTATGTAAAATTTCTTTGAGATATTCAATCCAAATACTTGAGCGTTTAAATGTTTTAGTATTTAACGGTTCAAGTTCATCTAAATTATCGAAATGCTGTTTTTCTAATGGATTTTTTTCAAATACGCTTAATTGGCTTTCCACAACATCTGCAGCAAAGAGTAAATAATCAGCCAATGGATGATCTTTCGCTAATTCTCTTAAACGTTTTGCACGACGTTGATAAAGATTTTTAGGGTTAGCAAACAAAACAGGCGGAATATCGTATGAATTCGTTTTTTGTTTGATTTCGTCTGCAGATAAGATTTTGATACTCATAATTGTCTCTTAAGTATTTATAAGAAAAAGTGCGGTCAATTTTAACCGCACTTTTTGATTTTAGCCATTGATACCTTTGAACAATGCTTTGGTTTTTACTTTTTTACCTTCAGCTTCGTTTTTAAGGTCTTCTTCTAGCTTAGGAAGTACTTCCTCACGATACCATTTCGGGTGGTGTTTTTTCGCCCAGCGAACGGTTACCCAACCTTCCACGATACCACGAATGGAGCCTTTCACCCAGAATGCCATGTACATGTGTACCAAGATACCGGTGAACAACATGAATGCACTTAAAGAGTGAAGTAAAATCGCAAAACGTAATACCGGGATAGAGAAGTAGTGCGAGAAAAATTGACGCCACATAATGATGCCGGTTACAAGCAAGGTAACCATCGCCAAGTTCAATGTCCAGAATAACATTTTTTGACCAAGGTTATACTTACCGTTATAAGCAACAGCGTGTTCATTTCCTTTCAATACTTCAACCATGCCTTTTAACCAGCGGATATCGTTTTTCTCTGGAATGTTGTGATCCCAGTAAAGATAGCCAAGGAAAATAAAGGCAACGAACATAATGATACCGGTGAACGGGTGAATTGCTCGCGCCAGTTGCGGGGTACCTAAAATCTCAGTTAACCACGCAAAATCTGGGAAGAAGAAAGCCACACCAGTGAACATCGTCATAAAGAAGCAGATTACGAGTAGCCAGTGGCTAAAACGAGCAGGCGTTCTATGACGAATGATTCGAGTATCATTGCTAATCTCAATCTTACTCATCTTTGCCCCCTTTTCTATCTTCTTCTTCAAATATTTCGTGATGATCTTCTACATCTTCTTCTACGTTTGGACCTACAGCTAAGTAGTGACCGATTTCAGCAAGCGCTAAACCTCCCATTGCCACAGCAGCTACCGGTTTCAAGATATCTTTCCACACAGTGACGGTGAGGTCAATTTGTGGATCTTTCGGTAGACCGTTATAAAGCTCAGGTTTATCAGCATGATGTAATACATACATTACGTGTGTACCGCCCACGCCTTCAGGGTCGTAGATGCCTGCATTTTCGTAACCACGTGATTTTAAGTCAGCAACACGTTGTTCTGCGTAGAGTTTCATCTCTTCTTTAGAACCAAAACGAATTGCACCGGTTGGACATGTTTTCACGCAAGCCGGTTCTTGGCCTACAGAAACACGATCCACACAAAGGGTACATTTGTACACGCGGTTGTCGTCTGGGTTCATACGTGGAATATTGAACGGACAACCTGCGATACAGTAACCACAACCGATACATTTATCAGATTGGAAATCCACGATACCGTTCGCATATTGGATGATTGCACCTGGTGCAGGACAAGCTTTTAAACAGCCTGGTTCTGAACAGTGCATACAACCATCTTTACGGATTAACCATTCTAAACGATCATTTTCTTCTACTTCGTTAAAGCGCATCACAGTCCATGCTTTTGCGTTGAGATCTACTGGGTTATCGTAGATCCCCACACATTGTGCATTGACGTCAGAGCGGATATCATTCCACTCTGAACAGCCCACCTGACAGGCTTTACAACCGATACAGGTGGATACGTCGATTAATTTTGCTACTTCAACTTTATGATCTCGCGCTTGAGGTGCTGGCGTAAAACCAGACGTAGCGGAGACCTTGATAATGTCTTGCGATTGAACGCCTTGACCATTTCCTGCCATATTATGCCCCCGCCTTCTCGATATTTACCAAGAATGTTTTATATTCTGGTGTTTGTGTAACCGATTCACCCCAAGATGGTGATAAGGTATTGGTGGAGAAACCACGATTACCTTTACCATTTAAGGCTTTCATCCCCCAGTGAATTGGAAGACCTATATGGTGTACGGTACGTCCGTCGACTTCTAAATCTTTCAAACGTTTCGTTACGACTGCGACGGCTTTAATGTAGCCACGGCGAGAAGTAATTTTCACCATATCACCTTTTTGGATACCTTTTTCTGCAGCTAATTTTTCACCGATTTCTACGAATTGTTGTGGTTGAGCGATGATATTTAATGCAGATTGAGCAGTCCAACTGTGGAAGTGCTCGGTCAAACGATAAGTCGTAGCCACATACGGGAAGTCTTTATTTGAGCCGATAAATTCGCGGTCTTCTTTATAAATACGAATTGTCGGATCTGAGACGACACTTGGATGCAGTGGGTTAGTATCAATTGGGCTTTCAATTGGTTCATAGTGCTCAGGCACTGGACCACTTGTAATTTTATCTACTGCAAATAAACGGCCTACACCTTCTGCAGACATAATGAATGGACCTACATCAGAACCCGGTGGTTGTGTACCATAGTCAGCCACATCATGCCAGTTCCAGTTTTTACCGTTCCATTTGATTAATTGACGATGTTTATCCCAAGGATTACCGTTAATATCAAGTGAAGCACGGCTATAAAGGACACGGCGGTTTGCTGGCCATGCGAAGCCCCAACCTAATGTACAACCTAAACCTGAAGGGTCAGAATTGTCACGGTTTGCCGTTTGGTTACCTTTTTCAGTCCATTGACCTACGTATATCCAGTTACCTGCAGAGGTTGTACCGTCATCACGTAAGTGAGCGAATCCGTTAAGTAATTGACCTTTCTTATAAACCACATTACCGTTTGCATCTAAAAGATCTTCAAGGGCATAACCATTTAATTCTTTTGCTAACTCTGCGGAGCTTGGCGCATGCGGTTGTACATAGTTCCAAGTCATCGCTTCGAAAGATTCTAAACCTTTTGGTTGAATACCTTTTTTCAAGTCTTCTTGATAGAGATGATGCATCTCTTCACGAATCATAGAAAGAATTTCAACATCTGGTAGTGCTTCACCTGGTTGGTCACAGCCTTTCCAGTGCCATTGCGCCCAACGACCGGAGTTGGTAATAGAGCCATCTTCTTCTGCGAAACAAGTAGTTGGTAAACGGAATACTTCAGTTTGAATATCTGCTGGATTTACATCGTTTGATTCACCAAAGTTTTTCCAGAATTCAGAAGATTCAGTTTGAAGCGGATCCATTACGATTAAGAATTTCAATTTGCTCATACCTGCAACAGTTTTGTTTTTGTTCGGTAATGAGTTTAATACGTTGAAACCTTGTAAAATCCAACCGTTCAATTTGCCATCATTCATTAACTTAACATGAGTGATAGGATCGTATAAACGATCTGCTTTCGGTAAGAAATCGAAGCCCCAACCATTTTCTTTGGTTGCTTTATCACCATAGAACGTTTTCATCATACTCACGAAGAATTTCGACGTATTACGATAGTAGTTCACTTGGTTCGGTACGATATCTTTTGGCGTAATCGCATTAATGTATTGTTCGTAAGAGCTATCTTTGTCATTTGGTAGACGCATATAACCTGGTAAAGACATCGGCAATAAGCCCATATCTGTTGTACCTTGTACGTTTGAGTGTCCACGCAATGCATTAATACCACCGCCTGGCATACCCATGTTACCTAAGAGTAATTGGATCATTGCCATTGAGCGAATGTTTTGTGTACCAATTGTATGCTCAGTTAAACCTAACGCATATAAGTGCGTCATAGTTTTGTTTGGAGCAGAGGTTTTACCAATCTCTTCACAGATTTGTAAGAAGGTTTTTTGTTTGACGCCTGTGATACGCTCAACCATTTCTGGGGTATAGCGAGAGACGTGATCTTTCAAGATATTAATCACACAACGAGGATCTTGTAAGGTCATATCACGTTTGGCAAAACCATTTTCATCAAATTGATAATTCCATTTTGATTTATCGTAAGCATGTTTTTCTTCATCAAAACCTACGAATAAACCATCTTCAAATTTGAAGCCTTCATCAATTAAGAATGAAGCATTGGTATAGTGTTTAACGTATTCGTGTTGGATTTGATTGGTTTCCAATAGGTAACGGATCACACCCATTAAGAATGCGATATCAGTACCAGAACGAATTGGCGCATGAAGGTCAGCTACAGACGCTGTACGGTTAAAGCGAGGATCAATTACGATGATTTTTGCACCGTTTTTCTTCGCTTCGATCGCCCAACGGAAGCCAACAGGGTGAGCTTCAGCAGGGTTACCGCCTTCAACAATAATAAGATTGGCGTTTTTGATGTCAACCCAGTTGTTTGTCATGGCACCGCGACCAAATGATGGAGCAAGACTTGCTACCGTTGGTCCGTGTCAAGTATTCGCTTGGTTACACATCGGCACTATGCCCATCATTCGAACCCATTTATGGGTAAGAAGTGCGGCCTCATTACTCATAGCGGAGGCGGTCATAATACCTGTAGTTGTCCAACGGTTAACAGTTTTGCCACTTGCATCTTTTTCAACAAAGTTGGCATCACGGTCATCTTTTAGTAAACGAGAAATGCGTTTGATTGCATCTTTCCAAGAAATACGTTCCCACTTGTCAGAACCTGGTGCACGATATTCAGGATATAGTACGCGACTTTTACTATTAACATAGTCTAACGCACCTGCACCTTTCGGACACAACGCTCCACGACTTACCGGATGGTCTGGGTCACCTTCAAGGTGGAATAATTTAGAACGGGTATTGGTACCTGTGTGGCTGCTTAAGGAATCGTAAGGTTTACCTGTGCTATATAGCAACATACCACAGCTTACAGAACAATATGTACAGGTGTTACGGGATTCAAATGCCCGTAATAATTTGTACTCACGTGGCGCTGCTAAAACAGATGATGGTGCAAAGCCCAACATTGCCGCAGACGTCCCCGCCATACCACCTGCACAGATCTTAAAGAACTTACGTCTAGAGACCTGCATAATCACTCCTTCATAACGGCGAACCGTTAAGATATTTCGATAGTATAAATTCGTATAGATAATTTATTTGATTTCGTTAAAATAACGTATCAACCATTAAATCGGCTATAATAATGACCAATTTAAACAGGGATAATTTTAACTATTTTTTAACCTGAAATCTATAATCAAAACTTGTTATAATCGTTTCAAAACTTGAGCTAGATCACAAAATAAATATTTTTTGTTAAAAAATCGTAACATTTTTACTACAACCATTTTATTGGGAAAAAATAATGCACTGGATAATCCAAAAAACAATCAATTTTTTTAAAAAAACACCTGAAAATCCGACCGCACTTTTTATTGAAAAACAAGATAGTCTGGCTGCGGAAGTCCCTGTTTCTCTTGTCTATAATGGTATTGCACATACCGTCATGATGTGTTCTCCACAAGATTTAGAGGATTTTGCTTTAGGCTTTTCATTGGCGGAAGGTATTATTGAGAAAAAAGCGGATATTTATGGCATTGATGTGGTGGAAGTATGCAATGGTATTGAAGTGCAAATTGAATTATCTAGCCGTCAATTTGTAGCATTAAAAGATCATCGTCGAACATTAACTGGTAGAACAGGATGTGGCATTTGCGGCACAGAACAAATCTCACAAGTTTATAAAAAATTGCCAAAATTAGACCGCACTTTCCAATTTAATTTAAATTTATTAGATGGCTGTTTAGAACAATTACAAGCCAATCAAGAACTCGGGAAAGAAACAGGGGCAACACATGCAGCGGCCTTTTTTGATTTGTCAGGTAATTTACTGGCGATTCGAGAGGATGTAGGGCGACATGTTGCGCTAGATAAATTAATCGGTTGGCATGCTAAACAGAATCAACCGCAAGGATTTGTACTTGTTTCAAGCCGAGCCAGTTATGAAATGGTTCAAAAATCGGTAGCTTGTGGCATCGAGTTACTTGTTGCGATTTCTGCTGCGACAGATCTTGCTGTCAATATGGCCGAACAATACAATCTTTCCCTTATCGGCTTTGCTCGCCCAGGAAAAGCCAATATCTATGCGGGTAAAGAGCGATTTGTTTTAGCTTAGTTTCATATGTTAAAAAAAGTGCGGTCAAAACATTCTTATTTTGACCACACTTTTTGTTTATTCCCTTTATTCTTTTGGCGATTTACCCTCTAAGAGCACTTCAGAAACCCAACGTTGGGTGAGGCGTTTGCCTTCTTGATCTGTACCAAATTTCATAAAATCAATATCCACTAGTTTTAATTTGCTAGCCGGTAGGAAACCAGGTGCAGGTTCTGCATGGATATTGGTTGGAAGTTGATAAGAGTCTGATTCTTTCCACGGAATTTCTTGTGCTTCTTTGCTTAGCACGAAATCCATAAACAGTTTGGCATTATCCAGGTTTCTCGATCCTTTAATGATGCTTGCCCCGCCTAAAGAATAACCTACGCCTTCGCATGGTAAAATGCCTTCAACTGGTGCACCATTTTTCTTCTCACGCGGGTAAACCAGCATAAAACCTAAATCAATCGCCACAGTACCGTTAGCCAAATAGTTGCTCGCAAGACCTGTTTTGGTATGTTGCATGAGATTGGGTTCTAATTTTTTCAAATAATCGAAAGCTTTTTCTTCTCCCCATAATGTGGAAAAAGTACTGATAAGTGAATAACCTGTACCCGAAACGCGAGGATCTGGATATTGAATTTGACCTTGATATTCTGGTTTTATCAGATCTGCATAACATTTTGGCGCAGGAATATTCAATTCTTTTAATTTTTTAGTATTTACCCCAATGCCAAGTTCCATTAAATAAATAACTGAGGTGAAATTACCGCGTTGCTCCATTAAAGATTTAAACTGCGGCATGATATCTTTTTGTAATGGGGAACGATAGGATTCAAGCAAGCCTAACTCTGCGGCTTGAAGATGGGGTTCAATGGTACCACCAAACCAGAAATCAGCTTGTGGGTTTTCTTTTTCCGCTTTAATTTTGCCTAATACGACGCCTGTACTATTACGCACAAATTGTGCATCTACATTGTATTTTTTACTAAAGGCTTGAGTGACTTTTTCGCATACAACGTTTTGCACGCTGCAATAGACAGTAAGTTTTCCTTCAGCCTGTGCGTGAGAAGTGTACGCGAGGGCGGTTAGGGCTGAAAGTGCGGTTAATTTTAGCGTTGTTTTAATTGACATTGTGTCTCCTTTAACTTCGTCAATATTTAGTAATTATTTGATATTGCTAATATAAAGGGACGGAGTAAATTTGTAAATATCAGGTTGTTTAAAAATATAATTCCCACTATAATCCCTGTAAATTTAACCAGATTAAAATAAGAGCAATGGATATTTCAGAATTACTTGATGGCTTGAATGATAAACAACGTGAAGCAGTGGCAGCACCGCTTGGTAATTACCTTGTACTTGCAGGTGCGGGAAGTGGTAAAACTCGCGTCTTGACTCATCGTATTGCTTGGTTGATTGCCGTAGAAAATATTTCTGAAGGCAGCATTATGGCGGTCACCTTTACCAATAAAGCCGCTGCTGAAATGCGTCATCGTATTCAAGATACCTTATCCAAACATGCTCAATCGAATCTATTTGGTATGTGGATTGGGACATTCCATAGCATTGCCCATCGATTATTACGCGCTCACCATTTAGATGTGAACTTGCCACAAGATTTCCAGATTTTGGATTCTGAAGACCAACTTCGTTTAGTGAAACGCTTGATGAAATTGCACAATTATGATGATAAAGCATTTCCACCGAAACAAGCGTGCTGGTATATCAATAATAAAAAAGATGAAGGTTTAAGACCGCAAGATATTAATGATTTTGGAGATCGCCAGGAAAAAGAGTGGATTAAGATTTATCAAATTTATCAAGATACTTGTGATCGTGCGGGATTGGTGGATTTTGCTGAATTGTTAATTCGTGCGTATGAATTATTTGCTAAAAAGCTCGTAATTTTACAACGCTATCAGCAACGTTTTCAGCACATTTTGGTGGATGAGTTTCAAGATACCAATAAAATCCAATATGCCTGGATCAAAATTCTTGCGGGTAATATGGGTAAAGTGATGATTGTGGGCGATGATGACCAATCCATTTATGGTTGGCGTGGTGCGCAAGTCGAAAATATTCAAAAATTCCTAAAAGATTTCAACGCTGAAACTATTCGTTTGGAGCAAAATTATCGTTCTACCGGCAATATCCTGAAAAGTGCCAACCAACTTATTTCGAATAATAGTGATCGTCTCGGTAAGAATTTATGGACCGACGGTGAAATGGGGGAGCCAGTAGGTATTTATGCAGCATTTAATGAATTAGATGAGGCAAAATTTGTGGCGTCTCAAATCCAAAATTGGGTAGATGACGGTGGGAAATTAGATGATTGTGCTGTTTTATATCGTAGTAATAGCCAATCTCGTGTTATTGAAGAAGCCTTGATTCGTTGCCAAATTCCTTATCGGATTTATGGCGGGATGCGATTCTTCGAACGCCAAGAAATTAAAGATGCATTGGCGTATTTACGCTTAATTAATAATCGTCAAGATGATGCCGCGTTTGAACGTGTGATTAATACGCCTACGCGTGGTATTGGCGATCGTACTTTAGATGTGTTACGAAATTTAACCCGTGAGCGTCAAATTACCTTATGGCAAGCAGTGCAAGTGGCCACACAAGAAAATATGCTAACGGGACGTGCTTCAACAGCATTGTTGCGTTTCCAAGAGTTGATTAATTCTTTGCAGGTTGATACAGCCGAAATGCCATTGTTTGCACAGACTGATTTCGTGATTAAACATTCTGGCTTATACGATATGTATAAACAGGAAAAAGGCGAGAAAGGTGAAGTGCGTATTGAAAACTTAGAAGAATTGGTGACGGCAACCCGAGAATTTATCAAACCTGATGAAGCAGAGGATATGACCGATCTTACCGCCTTTTTAACTCATGCTTCTTTAGAAGCGGGAGAAGAGCAGGCTTCGCCGCATCAATCTTGTGTGGAAATGATGACCTTACACTCTGCAAAAGGCTTGGAATTCCCACGCGTGTTTATGGTTGGGGTAGAAGAGGGAGTATTTCCAAGTTTCCGTTCATTTGAAGAACCCGGTCGTTTAGAAGAAGAACGCCGTCTTGCTTATGTGGGTATTACTCGAGCTAAGCAAAAGCTTACTATTTGTTATGCAGAAAGTCGCCGAGTCTACACGAAAGAAGAACGCCATTTGCCTTCACGTTTTATTACAGAATTGCCATCAGAGTGCATTCAAGAAATCCGCTTGCGCGGAACGGTGACTCGAGCATTAAACCAAGCGAAAGTAGGGAGTTTAAGTACGAGTTTGCCAGAAAATGAATGGAAAATGGGGCAAAAAGTGAAACATGAGAAGTTTGGTTTTGGTACCGTCATAAACGTTGAAGGTTCAGATAATAACACCCGTTTACAAATTGCTTTCCAAGCTCAAGGCATTAAGTGGCTGATTGCGCATTTGGCAAAATTAGAAAAAGTGCGGTAGAATCGGGAGGATTTTATTGCAACGAGTATGAATATTGATGTTCATATTCAATATGCCAGTGCGAAAACGTTTGAAGAAACGACCGCACTTTTATCATGTGGGAAGTAGATGTTTAAATTTATTTTAAAACGTATTTTAATGGTGATTCCTACCTTTATCGCCATTACTTTTGTGACTTTTGCTCTCATTCATTTTATTCCAGGCGATCCTGTGGAGATTATGATGGGAGAGCGAGGTTTAACGCCAGAAGTTCATCAACAAATGATGAAACAACTTGGTCTTGATTTACCATTGTATCAGCAATATTTCAATTATATTGGTAATGTAATACAAGGCGATTTCGGTGAATCATTCCGCACCCAACAACCTGTTCTGAGAGAGTTTTTCACTCTTTTCCCTGCCACATTTGAATTGGCTTTCTTTGCGTTATTTTGGTCTTTAATTGCCGGCATTACGCTAGGAACGATTGCGGCCGTCAAGAAAGATAGTTGGATTTCTCATACCGTGACAGCCATGTCATTAACGGGTTATTCCATGCCGATTTTCTGGTGGGGATTAATTTTGATCTTATATGTTTCACCTTGGTTAGATTTACCACAAGGGGGACGTCTAGAAGACAGTTTCTGGATCGATACACCAACGGGTTTTATGTTAATCGATACTTGGCTTTCAGGCGTACCAGGCGCCTTTGGGAATGCCATTAAGTCATTGATTCTACCGGCTATTGTGTTAGGTACTATTCCACTTGCGGTGATTACTCGAATGACACGTTCTTCAATGTTGGAAGTGTTAGGTGAAGATTATATTCGTACCGCAAAAGCGAAAGGCTTAAGTTATACCCGAATTGTGATTGTACATGCGCTACGTAATGCGCTTATCCCTGTTGTAACAGTGGTGGGCTTGATTGTAGGACAGTTACTATCCGGTGCAGTTTTAACCGAAACAATTTTCTCATGGCCGGGTATTGGTAAATGGATTATTGATGCGATTACCAATCGCGATTATCCCGTCTTACAAGGCGCAGTGTTGATTATTGCTACAATTATTATTGTGGTGAATTTGACGATCGATTTACTTTATGGCGTGGTAAACCCACGTATTCGCCATCAATAAGGAGCCTTATTAATGACGGAACAAACTTTACCTATTGAAACCTTCGCACCGCGCACACCGTTGCAGGAATTTTGGTTTTATTTCAAACAAAATAAAGGGGCGGTGATTGGGCTCACTTTTATCCTTGCTGTGGCATTAATCAGTATTTTTGCCCCTTGGATAGCACCTTTTGATCCTATCGAACAAAATCGTTCAGCGCTATTGTTACCGCCTGCGTGGTATGAAGGCGGCAATTCAGCTTATTTACTGGGTACAGATGACATTGGTCGAGATATTCTTTCTCGCATTATTTATGGTACGCGCATTTCTGTTTTTGCAGGTTTCATTATTGTCATTTTATCTTGCATTTTAGGAACGAGTCTTGGCTTGATCGCAGGCTATTATGGCGGGGCATTAGATACATTAATTGTTCGTTTCATTGACATCATGTTGGCTATCCCAAACTTGCTTTTAACCATTGTGGTGGTGTCAATTTTAGAGCCCTCTTTAACGAATGCGACGTTGGCGATTGCCGTGGTTTCGATTCCAAGTTATGTGCGCTTAACACGTGCAGCAGTATTAAACGAGAAAAACAGAGATTATGTCACCTCTTCACGAGTGGCAGGAGCAAGCGTATTACGTTTAATGTTTATTGTGATTTTACCGAATTGCCTTGCACCGCTTATCGTACAAATGACGATGGGGATTTCTAATGCGATTTTAGAATTAGCGACTTTAGGTTTCTTAGGTATCGGCGCAAAACCACCAACACCAGAATTGGGTACCATGTTATCTGAATCGCGTAGTTTTATGCAGGCGGCAAACTGGTTGGTTACTATTCCAGGTTTAGTTATTTTATCGCTTGTTTTAGCATTTAACTTAATGGGAGACGGGTTGCGTGATGCACTCGATCCAAAATTAAAACAATAGGGGGCAGAATGGCATTATTAGATGTAAAAGAACTTTCTGTTCACTTTGGTGATGAAAAAGCACCTTTTAAAGCAGTCGATCGCATTAGCTATCAAGTTAATCAAGGTGAAGTATTAGGCATTGTTGGTGAGTCGGGCTCAGGGAAATCAGTGAGTTCCCTTGCGATAATGGGCTTAATTGATTTTCCTGGTCGAGTTTCAGCGCAGGGCTTAGCATTTGAAGGAAAAGATCTCTTAAGCTTGCCGCCAAAAGAAAAGCGGGAATTAGTTGGCGCAGATATTGCCATGATCTTCCAAGACCCGATGACAAGCTTAAATCCTGCTTATACAGTCGGTTTTCAAATTATGGAAGCAATTAAGGCGCATCAAGGAGGCAGCAAAAAAGAACGTCGTGAGCGCACCTTAGAGCTATTGCGTTTAGTCGGTATTCCTGATCCTGAATCACGTATTGATGTCTATCCGCATCAGCTTTCTGGCGGGATGAGCCAACGCGTTATGATTGCTATGGCCATTGCTTGTAAACCGAGATTGCTCATTGCAGATGAACCAACCACTGCACTGGATGTGACCATTCAAGCTCAAATTGTAGATTTGTTGCTTGAGTTACAGCAAAAAGAATGTATGTCGTTGATTCTGATCACGCACGATCTTGCGTTAGTTGCAGAAGCGGCACATCGTATTATTGTGATGTATGCAGGACAAGTAGTGGAAGAAGGACGAGCAGAAGATATTTTCCGTGAACCCAAACATCCTTATACTCAAGCGTTATTGCGTTCTTTACCGGAGTTTGCAGAAGGTAAATCTCGTTTACAATCTTTACCCGGTGTGGTGCCAGGTAAATACGATCGCCCACAAGGTTGTTTGTTAAATCCACGCTGTCCGTATGCGACTGATCTTTGTCGAAGTGTGGAACCTGAATTACGTCACGTAGGAAATCGACAAGTTAAATGTCACACCCCATTAAATGCCCAAGGAGAACCTAGCAATGACTGATGTCGCACAAGAAAATGCACCATTGCTCAATGCCATTGGGCTGAAAAAATATTATCCTGTGAAAAAAGGGATGTTTGCGAAAACACAGCAAGTTAAGGCATTAGATGGTGTGTCTTTTTCCTTAGAACGAGGCAAAACCCTTGCCGTAGTCGGTGAGTCAGGTTGTGGTAAATCAACACTAGGTCGTCTTTTGACGATGATAGAAGAACCGACAGAAGGTGAGTTGTATTACAACGGGAAAAATTTCTTAGAGAATGATCACGAAACGAAAGCATTGCGCCGTCAGAAAATCCAAATCGTGTTTCAAAACCCTTATGCTTCACTGAATCCGCGTAAGAAAATTGGCACAATTTTGGAAGAACCTTTAGTCATTAATACCAATCTATCGGCAAAAGAGCGTAAAGAAAAAGTATTGGCCATGATGGCAAAAGTGGGATTGCGTGCAGAGTTTTATAATCGATATCCACATATGTTTTCGGGTGGACAGCGTCAACGTATCGCAATTGCTCGTGGTTTAATGCTTGAACCTGACGTGGTTGTGGCGGATGAACCCGTTTCTGCGTTAGACGTGTCCGTTCGTGCGCAAGTGCTGAATTTGATGATGGATTTGCAAGCTGAGCTTGGTTTATCTTATGTGTTTATTTCCCATGATCTTTCGGTGGTTGAACACATTGCAGATGAGGTGATGGTGATGTATTTAGGTCGCTGTGTTGAAATGGGTACAAAAGAGCAGATCTTTAAAAACCCACAACATCCTTATACGCAAGCATTACTTTCGGCTACGCCAAGATTATCGCCTGAATTACGTCGTCAGCGGATTAAATTAAAGGGCGAATTACCTAGCCCGATTAATCCACCAAAAGGTTGTGCATTTAATCCGCGTTGTTGGAAAGCGACTGATAAATGTCGAAATGAGCAACCGAAATTGGAAAAATATCCTGATGGTAAGCTAATCGCTTGTTTCCATCTCGATTAGAAAAGAAAATGACTGCACTTGAGTAAGTGCGGTCATTTTTTTAGACGTTTTGAGAACGATAGCGAAAGTTGAAGAAGACAAAGATGCCGAGTGCAATCATCGCTAATGCTGCGCCCGTAAAGCCAATATATTCAAGACCAATATGGCGAGCGATTTGGTTACCAAACAGTGCGCCGGCACCAATACCCGCATTGAAAATACCTGAATAAATGGCACTTGCTACGTCTGTTGCATCTGGTGCAAGTTGCAGTACACGCATTTGTAATGCCAGTCCGATACAAGAAATGCCAATACCCCAAATAAAAGCAAGGGTAAACATGGTGGCGGTATAAGTTGCAGAAACAAGCATAAATGCTAAAGAGACTGCCAATAAAATCATTGCCGTACTGATAAATTGGGTTGGACCAAAGCGGTATAAGCGGTTAAAGATCACACTTGCGGTAATGCCAGAAACCCCAAATACCAACAAAATTATTGTCGCAAGATTTGGATCTAGTTCGCCGATTTGAACCATAAAGGGTTCAATATAGGTATAAGCGGTAAAGTGTGCTGAAACAATGATTACCGTTGTGGCATAAAGTCCAATAAGTAATGGACGTTTTGCTAAAATCGGCAGACTAGATAACGAGCCTGCATTTTTACTTGGTAGGTTTGGTAATAAACGCATAATAAATACCATCACAACCAAAGCTAATGCTGCAATGATTGCGAAAGTAATACGCCAACCAACTAATTGACCGACTAAACGGCCTAATGGTAAGCCTAAAATAGTCGCAAGGGATGTACCGATAGCGAGCATACCAATTGCTTGTGTTTTCTTATTCTTCGGTGCCACACGCATCACTAATGATGCGGTAATTGCCCAGAAGAGTGAATGCGCTACCGCAATACACATACGAGCAATGAGAAGAATCCAATAATTCCACGCAATGACCGAGATAATATGGCCGATGATAAAAATAACGAAAAGTTTCAGCAATAAGCCTTTACGTTCCATATCACCTGTCGCGAGCATGGCGGGTAAAGACATAATCATAACCGTCCAAGCATAAACGGTCATCATTAAACCTACATCGGAGCTTTGCATATCAAAACTTTGTCCGATGTCAGTGAGTAACGCAACTGGCACAAATTCCGTGGTGTTAAAAATAAAAGCGGCGCAAGCCATGATGACTACGCGCCAATATTGGGTTCTTTCTGCTTTCTGATAAAATGACATTATTTTAATTTCTCTTTAATTAATTCTTTCAATTGATGACGAAAGTTTTGGTCAATATTCACCTTATACTGTGGTGAGTAGCAACTATCGAAAAAGCGAATAGGCAATGCCAGCTTTTTGTATTTTTCGTTAGTGGATTTTAAGGTTAAATTGACGTCGCATTGTACATTATCTAAATCAATGGCTCCAGCACCTTCAGCTAAAAGTGCGGTTGTTTTTAAGTTTATTTTATCGACTTTAAGCAAATGATTTTCGAATGAAAGGCTTGATTCAAAACGCTCATAAGGCGTGTTCATATTTCTACTCGCGGTTAAATCACTGTTGTAATTAATCGGTAAATACTGTGCCGCCATATCTAGTAGATTAAGTCCTAAAAGTTCACCATCACGTGCATTAAAATCAAATTTCCCTTGAGCTAATTCTGAATTTGCAAAAGCTAATTGAACATTAAAATCACTTGTGCCCGTCATGGTTTGAGGAAAATTAAGTAACGCTAACAACTGTGTTAACGGAAAATTTTTACCAGAAAAATTGACCGCACTTTTTTGCAGATAGCTACTAAATTTGAGTACGGCAAGACAATTCGTGGTGCATGTCGGTCGAATGTAACCAATGGCAAGTTTCTGTGGTTTCGTTAAATCAGCATGAATTTCAATATAGCCTAATTTTTGCTGATTGAATTGCACATCATCAAATTGAATAAGTGATTCACCTTCCTGACGAAGGGCGATATTTCCTTTGTTAAAAAGAAAATCAAAGGTTGCGGTGTTGCCATAAATAGGTTTTTCAAGGTTCACCCAAATATGGTTGCTACCATTAAAAGTAAGATCTTTTTTTAAAAATTGTTTGAGTGCAAAATCTGAAAATGCCATGCGGATATTGGCTGAATTCAATGCATTTTCAGTAAAGCGAGCTTGCTGAATTTGAATTTCGTCAATCGTTGGATTCCCAAAAACGAGTGAAATAAAAGGTAATTTTCCTTCAATTTTTTGTGCAGAAATAGCGTGATATTTAACCTTTTCTAAGGAAATAACAGGCTGTGGAAAGAGGCTAATACTTACCGTTTCAAGTTGAATATCTCGTTTCGTCAGTTGTTCGGTCAAAAGACTCTTAGCTTGTTGAAGTTGAATATAAAAAAAAGCAAAGATCGCAAACAGCACGATCAACAGGCTAATTGCGATCTTTTTCATTGATTAATCCTCATTAATTCGGCTTGCTACCGCATTCTGCTGATGTTTATATTTGGCATCTTTACGACTGGTATACGGGCGAGCTGCCGGGCCACTTAAAACTTCAAAACTTAAAGCACCAATTACCATATTAGGACGTAATGCTAAAGGTAATTTGCCGGAGTTGTAGAATTCCAACACAATTTTGCCTTCCCAACCTGGATCGATACGATGTGCGGTTACATGTACCATTAAACCTAAACGAGCAAGTGAAGAACGACCATCTAGCCAACCGATAATATTGGCAGGGAGTTTCACTGACTCCAATGTAGTTGCTAACGCCAACATACCTGGATGTAAGAAGAAGGCTTCATCATCACCGATAATAATTTCGTCACTCATCACTGATTCAAGTTGAGCAGAGACTTCTTCTTTCGGACCACTTAAATCAATATAAGGCGCGGAATGTTCACGAAATACTCGAAATGAATTGCCTAAACGCACATCAATGGTTGCCCCATTGATTTTGTCATTTTCAGGACGAGGCGTTAAAGAAATAATGCCATCATCTAGATAGCGTTCGATATCGGTATCGCAAAGACGCATGATTTTTCCTATTTTTGGTTTAATAAATGAAGAATTTGAGCTTTTAACATATTAATCGCAATACGGTTTTTACCACCGCGCGGAATCACGATATCCGCATATTGTTTTGATGGCTCAATAAATTGCAAGAACATTGGACGAACAGTTGCACGATATTGGTCAATGACAGATTGTAATGAACGGCCACGTTCTTCCATGTCACGTTGTAAACGGCGAATAAAACAAATATCTAATGGTGTATCCACGAACACAGAAATATCGGCTAATTGGCGAACTCGCTCATCAGTAAGCAATAAGATCCCTTCTAAAATCACAATTTTTTTCGGCGTGAAGTGCTTGGTTTCGCCTGTTCGGGTGTGATCAACATAACTATAGACTGGAATATCTACGGCAGTTCCGTTTTTTAAGTCTTTTAAGTGTTGAATGAGTAAATCTCTGTCCATTGAACTCGGGTGGTCATAGTTGGTTTTTACTCGCTCACTCATCTCTAAATGGCTTTGATCTTTATAGTAGCTGTCTTCAGCAATAATCCCAATTTCTTCACAACCTAGGTCGTTGCAAAGTTCTTTATGAACGGTGGAAGCAATGGAGCTTTTGCCAGAAGCGGATGCCCCCGTGATAGCGATGATAATACAAGATGAGTCTGACATAGAACGACCTCAAAAAACGGAAGGTAAAAATTGTAAGGATTATAAAGAAAAATCAGTTTAAATTCACCTTTCTTTTTTATTTAAATTTTTTAAATTTGTGAAGTAGTTCACGGAATTTTTTTTCGTTTTCGCTTACGATGTGCTCGTTTTTATTATTTCATCAGTGTTATTTATGAGGAGTGTACGATGAAAATGAATAAAATTTCTCTCTCCATTTCAACCGCACTTTTAGCTGCAGGCTTCATGACATCATCAGCTGTTAATGCTCAAGGGCGTTTAGTGGTGTATTGTAGTGCGACCAATATTCTTTGTGAAACGACAACAAAAGCCTTTGGCGAAAAATATGATGTGAAAACCTCATTTATTCGTAACGGTTCAGGCAGTACTTTTGCAAAAGTTGAAGCGGAAAAAAATAACCCACAAGCAGACGTTTGGTTTGGTGGTACATTCGACCCTCAAGCACAAGCTGCAGAGTTAGGTTTAATCGAACCTTATAAATCTAAACACATTGATGAAATTGTTGAGCGTTTCCGTGATCCAGCGAAAACCAAAGGACATTATGTCTCTGCGATTTACATGGGTATCTTAGGTTTTGGTGTGAATACCGAGCGTTTAGCAAAATTAGGTATTAAAGAAGTACCAAAATGCTGGAAAGATTTAACTGATCCTCGCTTAAAAGGCGAAGTGCAAATTGCTGACCCACAAAGTGCAGGTACAGCTTACACTGCATTGGCAACTTTCGTTCAGCTTTGGGGCGAAGAAAAAGCCTTTGATTTCTTAAAAGCATTACATCCAAACGTATCTCAATACACCAAATCAGGTGTCACCCCGTCTCGTAATGCGGCACGTGGTGAAACTGCGGTAGGTATCGGTTTCTTACACGATTATGCACTTGAAAAACGTCAAGGTGCACCGTTGGAATTGGTGGTGCCTTGTGAAGGTACAGGCTACGAGTTAGGTGGCGTGAGTATCTTAAAAGGTGCGCGTAACATCGATAACGCAAAATTATTCGTGGATTGGGCATTATCTAAAGAAGGTCAAGAGTTAGCGTGGAAACAAGGTGACTCTTTACAAATCTTAACCAACACCACAGCGGAACAATCACCAACTGCGTTTGATCCAAATAAACTGAACCTCATCAATTATGACTTTGAAAAATATGGTGCAACCGAACAACGCAAAGCCTTAATTGAAAAATGGGTTCAAGACGTTAAATTAGCGAAATAGTTTATAGATGAATTAGGCGGGGATGTCCGCCTAATTTTTTAGCCTGTAGCTAAAATATAAAAGGGAGTCAATCAATGAAAAAATCAACTATATCTTTGAGTCTGTCAGCTGCTTTGTTTAGCGGGATCTTTTTTACTAGTTCAGCAATTGCTGAAGGTCGGTTAGTAGTATATTGCAGCGCACAAAACTCAGTGTGTGAAAAACAAGTGCAATCTTTTGCTAAAAAATACAATGTAGATGCTAGTTTTATTCGTAATAGTTCAGGCAGTACACTAGCTAAAATAAAGGCTGAAACAAATAATCCACAAGCTGATGTGTGGTATGGTGGAACATTTGATACACATTCTCAGGCTGCCGAGATGGATTTGCTAACTGCATATCAATCACCAATGCTGACAGAAGTTATGCCTCAATTTAAAGATCCTGGACGTCGTAAAGGAAATTACAGCTCCGTAGTTTATATGGGGGTGTTGGGTTTTGGAGTGAATACAGAAAAATTGAAAAAATTAGGAATTACTGAAACTCCAAAATGCTGGAAAGATTTACTCGATCCTAGATTTAAGAATGAAATTCAAATTTCAGATCCTCAAAGTGCTGGAACTGCATATACCGCAATAGCAACATTTGTTCAGCTTTGGGGAGAGGATGAAGCCTTTAATTATTTAAAAGCATTAGATAAAAATATTTCACAGTATCCTAAAGCTGGAACTGCACCCGCTCATAATTTAGCTAGAGGGGAAACAACAATAGGTATTGGCTTTTTACAGAACTATTCTTTTGAAAAACAGAATGGTGCACCTATAGAGGTAGTTGTTCCTTGTGAAGGGACCGGCTATGAACTTGGTGGCGTAAGTGTAATTAAAAATGCCCGAAATTTAAAAAATGCAGAATTGTTTGTCGATTGGGTTATGTCTAAAGAGGCACAAGAAATTTCTTGGAAAGAAGCACAATCACATCACATTCTTACAAATGTAAATGCTACCTCTTCACCTTATGCATTGAAATCTAATGAGCTAAATTTAATTAATTATGATTTTAATAAATTTGGCGCATCAGATGTGCGTAGTGGCTTGATCGACCGTTGGGTGAGAGAAGTTAAATTAAATAAATAAATGGAGGCTTTATGAGAAAGCAGTATTATTTTCTCAATTCCAATCTATTTTGGGTAATGCTTGCTATGGCAGGCTTTGCCCTTTTACCTTCTATGGCATTATATTATGGTATTTTTGATTCAACACAAAATGAAATCCTATCGGCCATGGGCTGGAGCTCAGTAAATTTGAGTTGGGTTTGGTTTGGTTCTTTATTTCTTATTCCTATATTTTCTTTTTTATATAAAGGAAAAGGAGCCGTACAACAAGGTAAAATAGAGTTTTTATTAGCTTGCTTAATTTTTTCTTTTGTAATGATTTCAGCAAGTATTGAAAAATTCAGCTTGGGTTATTCTGAGTTTATTCTTACAATTGCTTTAATTGGTATTTCAACGAATGCTCTTGCCAAAATGAAAGTGATGCAAAGTGATAAATTCGTTATCGCATCACTATTGAGCATTGTATTACTTATATTTTTCTTTATTGTTTACCCTACTTTAGCCATTTTTATCTCAATGTTTTACAAAGGAGATGAATTTGTGCCAGGGCAGGTGCTCGACATTGTTAAACAGCCTTATGTTATACGTATTATTTTAAACTCACTAGCTGTCGCAGGGACAATCGGTATTCTTGCAACAGCGTTTGGTTTAGTATTTGCACTTTATACTACTAGAATTGCAAAGCGTAGTGCAGTTATTGGTAAAATATTCTCTATTCTTCCAATTGTTACCCCTCCATTTGTCGTTGGTTTAGGGGTGACATTAATGCTTGGTCGTTCAGGATATATTACTCATTATTTAGTTGAGTATTTAGGATTCGAAAGTAATTGGTTGTATGGTTTTACTGGAATTGTTATTGCTCATACCTTAGCATTAACACCAATGTCTTTTATGATATTGGAGGGGGCTTTAAAGTCCATCCATCCATCAATTGAGGAAGCTGCATATACTTTAAGAGCAAATCGTTATCAAACTTTCTTTAATATTATTTTCCCATTGCTTAAACCTGCGTTAGCAAATTCTTTTTTAGTTGTTGCTATTCAATCTATAGCCGATTTTAGTACTCCGTTAGTTTTAGGCGGAAGCTTTGATGTTATTTCTTCACAGATTTACTTTTATATAGCTGGTTCTCAATTAGATTATGCATCCGCAAGTACTCTAGGAACAATTCTTCTAATTTTCTCATTGGGTATTTTTATTATTCAATATTGGTGGATTGGTAATCGTTCATACACTACTGTATCAGGGAAATCTTATCGTGGTGATGTACAAGATCTTCCTGTAACGATGAAATATGCTATTACGTTTATATTAGCATTTTGGATTATATTTAATGTTTTATTATACGGTAGTATTTTTTACGGTAGTTTTACAGTGAATTGGGGTGTTGATTATACTTTAACTCTCAAAAATTATATTACGTTATTTGGTCAAGGATTTAGTGATGGAGCATGGCCATCGTTAATTCAAACAGTCATTTTTGCTGCAACAGCTGCACCTATCACTGCATTATTTGGCTTGCTTATTGCTTATATTACAGTTAGACGGGAATTTAAAGGTAAAAAAACTTTAGAATTCCTAACTTTGTTGTGTTTTGCCGTACCAGGTACAGTTGCAGGGGTATCCTACATACTTGCCTTTAATGATGCGCCAATTTATATAACTGGGACTGCATTAATTGTTATTTTATCAATGGTTATGCGTAATATGCCTGTAGGTATGCGAGCGGCTATTGCTGGATTAGGACAACTAGATAAATCTTTAGATGAGGCCTCTTTATCATTAAAAGGAAGCTCTTTTAAAACTATTTGTTTTATTGTTTTCCCTTTATTAAAACCAGCCTTGCTTTCAGCTCTTGTAACTAGCTTTGTTAGAGCAATGACTACAGTAAGTGCAATTGTATTTTTAGTTACAGCAGATACCCGTGTTGCTACATCTTATATTTTAAACCGTGTAGAAGATGGTGAATACGGAATTGCAATTGCATATGGTTCAATTCTGATAGTAGTTATGATGGCCATTATTTTATTCTTTGACTGGATTGTGGGTGATACCCGAATTTCCCGTTCTAAAGCGAAAAAAATGAATTAACTCGTTAAGTTGTAGGTAAATATTATGAGTAATAATGATTTCTTAGTATTAAAAAATATCACTAAATCTTTTGGTAAATCCACAGTCATTGATAATTTAGATTTAACCATTAAACGTGGCACTATGGTGACCTTATTAGGGCCATCTGGTTGTGGTAAAACCACTGTGTTACGTTTGGTGGCAGGCTTAGAGAACCCAACTTCAGGACAAATTTTTATCGATGGTGAAGATGTAACCAAATCATCTATTCAAAATCGTGATATTTGTATCGTATTCCAATCTTACGCTTTATTCCCACATATGAGCATTGGCGATAACGTGGGCTATGGTTTACGTATGCAAGGTGTGGGAAAAGAAGAACGCGCTAAACGTGTAAAAGAAGCCTTAGAGTTAGTTGATTTAGCAGGTTTTGAAGATCGTTTTGTGGATCAGATTTCAGGTGGTCAACAACAACGTGTGGCATTAGCACGTGCGTTAGTGTTAAAACCAAAAGTATTACTTTTTGATGAACCATTAAGTAACTTAGATGCAAACTTACGTCGTTCTATGCGTGAAAAAATCCGTGAATTACAACAAAGTTTAGGTATTACCTCGCTTTATGTGACTCACGACCAAACCGAAGCATTTGCGGTATCCGATGAAGTTATCGTCATGAATAAAGGTAAAATCATGCAAAAAGCACCGGCAAAAGAGCTTTATTTGCGTCCAAACTCTTTATTCCTTGCAAACTTCATGGGGGAATCGAGCATCTTTGAAGGTAAATTGGAAAATAACACCATTGACGTGAATGGCTACAAATTACCATTAAGCAATGCGGCACAATTCAATTTACCAGATGGTGAATGCTTAGTAGGCGTACGTCCTGAAGCAATTTACTTAAAAGCAGAAGGCGAGGCAGCACAACAATGTGAAATCAAGAGTGCAGTCTATATGGGTAATCACTGGGAAGTGGTGGCAATTTGGGCAGGCAAAGAATTGCTCATTAATACTAAACCTGAAGACTTCAATGCTAATCTGAAACAAGCTTATGTGAATTTCTCTGAACAAGGCATTTTCTTGCTGAAGAAAGAGAAATAATATCAATCTAAAGGCGTATGGAAACATACGCCTTTTCTTTTAAAACCCTTTCAAAATTGACCGCGCTTTTCCTTTCATTTTTACTTTATCCAACAGAGCTGTATAATGTCTCGCTTTTGAATATAAACGATATGGGGGAAAGCTCATGATTAAAACCGATACCTTACCGCAATTTTTGCGAAACAAAGTGGCGGAAAACGATGCCTTTGGTCTTGTGGAAGGGCTGTGCCAATTATTACGTAATAGCCCTACAGAAAAAATTTCTCCAACCTTACATTTATTTAAGTTTATCTTAAAGAAAGATAAAGAATTAGGCTGTTCTGTTTCGAAATTATTATGTGGTTGGTTATGTGGTTTACGCCTTTACCCGTTGTTTATTAGTAGTGGTATTCTTACGCGTGGCGGTTTTGGGCAAGAAATGAAAACGCGTATTTATGAGCGTTTTAACCCCTCTTTTAAAGATATTAATGATTTACGTGATATTTTTTATTTATTGTTTAGCGATAAAAATGATGCACGCTGGATTGATGCCGTCCCATTAAAAACGTGGCGAGGCGTATTTGGCGTTTTAACCCGTTATACAGAACAAAAAGATCGGGAACGTTTAAAAAATCATATTGAAAGTGAAGGGCTATTTGCCATAGAGATGCTTTCAATTTGGATTGCAGCTGAAGATATGGATCCTGAACTGATGCGAATGGAACCCTCTCTGTTAAATGCTGATTCACCTTTTGTTGCTTTACACCATGAGGTGGTTGATTGGGTAGCGGCGCGTCGCCAGTCAATAGATTTTGATGATAGCCATTTACAGGTAATGTTTGATCAATGTAAGGCATTGATTATTGGCTTACAGAAACGTGGGGCAGTAGTGGGGTCTTCCTTAAATACAGCGTATTTATTAGAACGTCTTTCCCAGACTTTAGAACGATTAAAAACGTTGATGGCAATTTTTGTTTCAAATCGCTATTTACCACGCCGAATATTGTTATTAACCGGTTGTTTTGCCCGTGCGGCAGCGGAACGTCATAGTATTTCCCGATTATGGAAACAAAGCTCAGGATTAATTGCTCGTAGTGTTACGCAGAATGCTGGGGACCACGGTGAGCATTACATTACGCGAGATAAAAAAGAGTATTGGGCAATGTTTTACTCTGCGGCAGGTGGTGGTGTATTGATTGCACTAATGGCGTTATTTAAAACCTATTTAGGCAGCATTATTGATGATAAAGTCTGGAAAGGTCTTGCCGAAGGTTTAAATTACGGCTTCGGTTTTATGGTGATCTTTATGTTGCATTTCACGGTTGCAACCAAACAGCCAGCCATGACAGCTGCTCGTTTTGCTGAGGCAGTGGAGAAAAATCCACAAGGCAAAACATTAAATATGAAATTAGCCCAGTTATTAGTGGATGTATTTCGTTCCCAAAGCGTGGCCGTTTTAGGCAATGTAGTAGTTGCTATGGGATTAGCGGCATTAATTGCTTTTGTTTATCAACATCAAACAGGTGAGCCATTGATGAATTCAGAGAAAATAGCCTATCAATTACACCGTATTGATCCTTTAGATGGTTCTTTATGGTTCGCAGCTATTGCAGGTGTATGGTTATTCTGCTCCGGAATTATTTCTGGCTATTTTGATAATCGTAGCAATTATTTGAATATGCGCATGCGTTTAGCACAACATCCGTTATTAAAAAAATTGATGTCTGAGAAGTCTCGCGTTAAATTTGCTAATTATATGCATGAGAATTATGGTTCGCTTATTGGTAACTTCTGTTTTGGTATGTTACTTGGGCTTACCGGTTTAGTGGGATATTTAACTCATCTCCCGTTAGATATTCGTCATGTTGCATTTTCATCAGCGAATTTAGGATATAGTGCAGTCAGTGGACAATTTGCCTATCCATTCTTTTTACAATGCATTGCTTTTGTGTTGCTGATTGGTTTAGTTAATTTAATGGTCAGTTTTTCATTGACACTTTGGGTCGCACTGCGCTCTTTAAATACGGAAATTGACAGCTGGTGGGCAATTTGGCATGAAGTTTGTCAAATTGTGAGAAAACGTCCATTAAGCTTATTTTTCCCTGTTCAATTAGATAAATAACCCTCTTAAGTGCGGTCAAAATATCAACGTTTTTGACCGCGCTTTCTTTTCGACAAATTTAATTTGCGTTATCATGTTGCTCATCTAATGCTATAACTTTATGAATTATTCTAATGAAACCCACATTTCTTGAACTTCGTCACCTAAGAACCTTGCTTGCTTTAAAGGAAACGGGCAGCGTCTCGATGGCGGCAAAACGTGTTTATTTAACACAATCGGCACTCTCTCATCAAATTAAATTAATGGAAGAGCAATTCGGTTTACCTCTTTTTGAGCGTAAAAGTAATCCATTGCGTTTTACTGCAGCAGGCGATCGTTTGATTCGTCTTGCCAATGAAATTCTTCCAAAAGTGGTTGATGCAGAACGTGAGCTTGCACGCGTAAAACACGGTGATGCAGGGCAGTTAAGAATTGCAGTAGAGTGTCATACCTGTTTCGACTGGTTAATGCCAGCGATGGATGAGTTTCGTCAGCATTGGAGTCTAGTGGAATTGGATATCGTCTCAGGTTTCCATACTGATCCTGTAGGATTGTTATTGTCTCATCGTGCAGATTGGGCGATAGTGTCAGACGTTGAGCAAAATGATGATGTTCTGTTTAAACCGCTATTTTCTTATGAAATGGTGGGAATCTGTTCTAAAGATCATCCATTAGCCAATAAAGACGTTTGGCAGGCAGAAGATTTTGCTGAGGAAACTTGGGTAACCTATCCCGTGCCTGATGATATGTTAGACTTATATCGTCAAGTGTTGAAACCGAAAGGTATTAATCCGCCACGTCGTACGACAGAGCTAACGATCGCCTTGATCCAGTTAGTGGCGAGTCGTCGGGGTATTGCTACAGTGCCTTATTGGGCTGCCTTGCCTTATTTAGAAAAAGGGTATGTAGTGGCACGCAAAATTACAGAAGAAGGGTTGTACAGTAACCTTTATGCAGCAATTCGTAAAGAAGATGCCAATTTAGCTTATATCGAAGATTTCCATCAAACAGTAAAAGCACAAAGTTTTTCGACCTTACCTGGTTTGTCTGTTTTAGAGTTGTAGTAGGCCAATATGTCAGAAGTGGTGACAGAAAATCCCATCAAAGCCGCAGCAAAAGCGGCATTTCCTTACAGCATGCCAATGCTTGCCGGCTTTTTATTTTTAGGCATTGCATATGGCATTTACATGAAAGCACTTGGATTTGGTGTTTGGTTCCCTGTTGCAATGGCAGCACTCATTTATGCGGGCTCCGTTGAATTTATTGCTGCTGCAGCATTAGTCATGCCTTTTTCGCCTTTAAGTGTCGCATTAGTTACGCTGATGGTAAGTGGTCGTCAGATTTTTTATGCCATTTCCATGCTAGAAAAATATGGTGCTCAAATTGGGAAAAAACGTTGGTATTTAATTAGTACTCTAGTAGATGAAAGTTTTTCCCTGAACTATATGGCGAAAATCCCCGACCATTTAGATAAAGGCTGGTACATGTTCTTTGTCAGTTTTTATCTCCATCTTTATTGGGTCGTAGGAGCCGGATTAGGTAACCTATTTGGTTCAATCATTCCTTTTGATTTAAAAGGGGTAGAGTTTGGGATGACCGCACTTTTCCTCGTAATCTTTGCTGAAAACTGGCTAAAAGAAAAATCTCATGAAAGCTCATTATTAGGTTTAGGCGTAGCCTTTGTATCGCTGTTAATTGTGGGGAAAGAACACTTTTTAGTGCCAACGCTAATCAGTATCTGGATTCTATTAACGGTACGACGTCCTAAACTTTCATCTAAATTGGAGGCACTAAAATGACATTGATGGAACAAATTATCACCATTGTGATTTGTATTGTGTGCGTGCAATTTACTCGATTATTGCCATTCTGGATCTTTCCTGCAAATCGTCCGATTCCGGAATATGTTCGTTATCTAGGTAAAGTATTACCTGCCGCGATGTTTGGGATGCTAGTAGTGTATTGCTATAAAAATGTGGATGTGTTGAGTAGTTATCACGGCTTGCCCGATTTTATTGCGGGAGCTTTGGTATTGGGATTGCATTTCTGGAAAAAGAACATGTTTCTTTCCATTTCAGCAGGTACGATTTTTTATATGTTTTTAGTGCAAAAAATCTTTATCTAAGCGAATGTTGAGTGAAATAAAAATTTCTTGATATTGCAATCGGTTGCCTTTATTTCGCCTCTTTTCCTCAATTCCAAAATCTTTTATGATGCCGCCTCCAATCATTGTTGACGGAGAGATTTATGGAATTTAATTTCATCGAATTATTAGGTTATTTGGCAACATTTTTTGTAGCCGCGTCTTTTTTATTTAAATCGATTGTTCACTTGAGAGTTGTTAATGCAATTGGAGCGGTACTTTTTGTCGTTTACAGTTTGATCATCAAATCTTATCCAGTTGCGCTTCTAAACGCATTCTTAGTTTTCGTTAACTTATATCAACTTTATCATTTGAAAAAAGAGCAGCCGGCATCAAAAGTGCTTAAATAATTGACCGCACTTTTCCACGATTTACCCCCACATTTGATATAACGCAATTACTATTGGCATAGTAAACATACAAAGCAGCGTCGTTACACCATAAATGGCGCTGGCTTTTTGTGGATTGTTGTTATAAATCACCGCCATTTGTGTCACGGTTGCTGCAGAAGGACTAGTGGTGGCTAAAAAGCTAATTAGCACAATGATCTCGCCTTTTTCAGCCCACTGTACAAACCCAATCAGCTTTATTAATACCAATAATGCAAGTGGAATAAGTAGCAACCGCAAGAGTGTAACTAAATAAATGCGTTTGGATGCTACGATGCTCCGTAAAGGAATTGCCGCAATCAGCATACCGGCGACAAGCATGGCATTCGGACCAATAAACAATCCAATCGAAGACAGCGTACCATTAATAATATTTGGCAACTTAATTTGAAAAGCAAACAAAAATGCCCCGACGAGAATTGACCAAATATTGATGTTTTTGGCAATCATCTTCCAAGATAAATTTCCTTTTCCTACAATAATCAAACGACAATGCGTCCAAAATAGAAAGGTTTGTACCACAATAAAACAGCTGGCGTAAATGACCCATTCTTTGCCAAATAGCGACATCACAATCGGAATAATTAAATTACCAGAATTAGAATAAATGGAGGTGGCGTGCTCAATAGGATCAAGTTTTAGTAGGCGTTTTAATAGACTGCCAATGATAATCAAAATAATGTGAAGAAACACCGCCATAAGCAGTGAGAGCTGTAAACCTTGCAGGATTTCAGGTGTGTAATCAATTTGAAATGCCTCAATCATCACTGATGGACTGATAACATAAAGCCCAATAATAGAAAGCGGCTTGCTATCTTCTGATTTTAATAGTTTTGATTTAACCAACCCATAACCAATAAGCACAATAAGTGTCAGTTCAATAATTTTAGTGCCGAGTAAAAAAGTGATATCCATAGTGAATCTTGATGAGAAAAGTTGTTGTTATAAAAGAAGAAAAGGGCAAAATAATTTGCCCTTTAAATTGATTTAGGTTACTCCCATTCGATCGTTGCTGGGGGTTTTCCGCTGATGTCATACACCACGCGGGAAATGCCATTCACTTCATTGATAATACGGTTAGACACTTTGCCCAATAAATCATAAGGCAAATGTGCCCAATGTGCGGTCATAAAGTCGATGGTTTCTACCGCACGTAGTGAGATAACCCAATCGTATTTACGGCCATCACCCATCACACCTACAGATTTTACAGGTAAGAACACGCTGAAGGCTTGGCTGGTTTTTTCATACCAACCGCTATTGCGCAATTCTTCGATAAAGATTGCATCCGCACGACGTAATAAATCGCAGTATTCTTTTTTCACTTCGCCTAATACACGGACGCCTAAACCTGGACCAGGGAATGGGTGGCGGTTGATCATTTCAGCCGGTAAGCCTAATGCTAAACCGATTTTACGTACTTCATCTTTAAATAATTCACGTAAAGGTTCAACTAAGCCAAGTTTCATATAGTCTGGTAAGCCACCTACGTTGTGGTGTGATTTAATCACATGTGCTTTACCGGTTTTGCTTGCTGCAGATTCGATCACGTCAGGGTAGATCGTACCTTGTGCCAACCATTTCACATTAGTGAGTTTTTTCGATTCATCATCAAATACATCCACGAATACTTTACCGATAATTTTACGTTTCGCTTCAGGATCCGATACGCCTGCAAGTTCGCCTAAGAAACGGCTTTCAGCGTCAACACGGGTAATGTTCAAGCCGAATTTATCACCGAACATTTCCATGACTTGATCGCCTTCGTGTAAGCGGAGTAAACCGTTATCCACGAATACGCAGTGTAAGTTTTTGCCGATAGCACGGTGTAAAAGTAATGCAACCACAGAAGAGTCCACACCACCAGATAAACCTAAAATCACTTCATCATCGCCCACTTGCTCTTTAATGCGAACAATGGCATCTTCGATAATGTTTTCTGCTGTCCATTTGGTTTCGCAACCACAAATGTTCACCACGAAATTCATTAATAATTCCAAACCTTTTTTGGTATGGGTTACTTCAGGGTGGAATTGTACACCGTAGAAACGACGATTTTCGTCAGACATGGCCGCAATTGGGCAGGTTGGAGTCGTACCGGTAACTTGGAAGTTTTCAGGTAAACGCGTGACTTTATCGCCATGGCTCATCCATACATCTAATTTGCTATCGCCATCATTTAAATGAGCGAAAAGTGCGGTTGGATTATCCATTAAAACAGAGGCATAGCCGAATTCACGATGTTCAGAGGTTTCAGTTAAACCGCCAAGTTGCATTGCCATGGTTTGCATGCCGTAGCAAATACCCAATACAGGCACGCCGGCATTAAATACATATTCAGGTGCACGCGGGCTGTTTTCTTCAGTGGTACTTTCAGGACCACCAGAAAGAATGATACCGTCTGGATTAAATTCACGGATTTGTTCTTCAGTCACATCCCACGCCCAAAGTTCGCAGTACACACCGATTTCACGCACACGACGTGCAATCAGTTGAGTATATTGTGAACCGAAGTCGAGGATCAGGATTTTATGATTGTGGATGTTTGTCATTTTTTTCTCTAAATTGTATTAATTTTCTTCAGTGGAAAGATATATACTTTGCGGTTATTTCCATCTTTATCTTTCTGAGCTTTCTTAATAATCGGACCAGCTAATGTGACAACCCCCTCATAAATATATGAATTAGGTGCGTCATTTTCGAATAAGTGTAGAGTAACATTGTTACTATCTGATTCCGATAAAGTTTTATTTTGAGAGCTTAAGGTTTGATCGCCAGTTAATCCCATCCCAGTTAAATATAAAATATCATTTTCCCAGTGATTGATATATGTCTGTTTTCCATAAGTTTTGGTAACTAAAACAAGAGTTTTTGTTTTTAGAGATCTTCTCATGCCACCTTGAGTTGAACATTTAAAAATATCACATAGTTCTTGGTTAGTTATTTTTTGTTTAACATTAGGGAGATGCATATAAAATACCTTTTGTTTTAACCCATGCGATAGTTTGGCGCTTCTTTAGTGATAGTTACATCGTGAACATGGCTTTCTTTAATACCTGCACCACTGATGCGAACGAATTCTGCTTTCGTGCGTAATTCTTCGATGGTTGCGCAACCAGTTAAGCCCATGCAAGAACGTAAGCCACCCATTTGTTGGTGGATGATTTCTTTTAAGTAACCTTTGTATGGAATACGGCCTTCGATACCTTCTGGCACGAGTTTGTCTGCAGCGTTATCAGATTGGAAGTAACGGTCTGATGAGCCTTTCGCCATGGCACCTAATGAACCCATACCGCGGTAAGATTTAAATGCACGACCTTGGTAAAGTTCGATTTCACCCGGTGCTTCTTCAGTACCCGCGAACATAGAACCAACCATTACACAGCTCGCACCTGCTGCGATAGCTTTTGCAATATCACCAGAGAAACGAATACCACCGTCCGCGATAACTGGAATACCACGATCTTTTAATGCCGCAGCAGCATCTGCGATAGCGGTGATTTGTGGAACTCCTACACCGGTCACGATACGAGTTGTACAAATTGAACCTGGACCGATACCTACTTTCACTGCGCTTGCGCCTGCGTCTGCAAGTGCGATAGCACCTTCAGCCGTTGCTACGTTTCCCGCAACGATAGGTAAGTTTGGATATTTTGCACGCGTTTCACGAACACGTTGTAATACGCCTTCTGAGTGACCGTGAGAAGAGTCGATTAACAACACATCTACGCCGGCTTTCACTAAAGCATCAATACGTTCTTCGTTACCTGGGCCTGCACCTACAGCTGCACCGACACGTAAACGACCAAATTCATCTTTACATGCATTTGGTTTTTGTTCCGCTTTTTGGAAGTCTTTAACGGTGATCATGCCTTTTAATTTGAATGCATCATCTACTACAAGTACTTTCTCTACGCGGTTTTGATGCATTAATTCTAAAATCGTTTCACGGCTTGCACCTTCTTTTACGGTGACTAAATCTTCTTTTTTTGTCATTAATTGTGAAACAGTTTTGCTTAAATCTTTTACGAAACGCGTGTCTCGGCCAGTGATGATACCGATTAAGTTATTTTCAGCATCAACAACAGGGTAGCCTGCGAAGCCGTTTTTCTTCACCATTTCAGCAAGTGCTGCAAGGGTTAAATCGGGAGAAACAGTGACAGGTTCAGAAACGATACCACTTTCGAATTTTTTCACTTTACGAACACGATCCGCTTGGCGTTCGATCGTCATGTTTTTATGAATAAAGCCGATACCACCTTCTTGTGCTAAAGAGATTGCTAATTTGGTTTCTGTGACAGTATCCATTGCAGCAGAAAGCATCGGAATATTTAAGCGAATTTCTTTGGTGAGTTGAGTTGAGAGGTTAGCTGTGTTCGGAAGAACAGTTGAATGAGCTGGGACGAGTAGAACATCGTCAAAAGTCAGAGCTTCTTGTTTAATTCTAAGCATGGCAATATCTCGCTGTTAAAAATTGTGTCAAAAAATATTGCGGCGAGATTATACAGATTTTTCATGTGGTTGAAAATGAATTTTTTCGCTTTTATGGTAAGATTTGCTAAGGTTTTTATGAGAAGGAATGAATATGCCATCGTTATTGGATTGTTTGTCTGATTGTCAACCTAAAGTGCGGTCAGATTTGATGTCGTTTTTAAATATTACGTCAAATGAATTGGCGCAAGAAATGGCATTGTTGAGAGAAGTGGGATTAAATATTCAAGAAGAAAATGAGATTTATCAGCTGATGCCAGAAATGCCCTTGTTAAATCCTCAAGCTATTTCGACCGCACTTTTTCCTTATTCTGTGCATTATCATCAAACCATTTCTTCAACAAATGAATTTATAACGAATCAAATTAACCTATTAAAAAAAGGCGATTTGTGTTTGGCAGAATATCAAACAGCAGGGCGAGGACGTCGCGGTCGTCAATGGCTTTCACCGTTTGCTGGGCAGTTAATTTTTAGTTTTTATTGGACTATCGATCCTAAAAAAGCATTGGATGGATTAAGTTTAGTGATTGGTTTAGCTATTGCAGAAGCGTTAAATGCGAAAGTGAAATGGCCAAATGATATTTTGCTTTCAGGGAGGAAACTAGGTGGCATTTTAGTGGAGATTATTAATCACAAGAATGGGTTGCTTAATTTAGTGGTTGGTATAGGGATCAATGTAAAATTGCCACAATCAACCGAAATTAGTCAGCCGTATGCACAATTAACTGAACAGAATCCTGATATAGATCGTGAAATGATCCTTGTTAAAGTGATTCAACGTATTTATTCTCGATTAGCTCAATTTGAAGAAAAAGGCATTGATGAGGAATTCATGCAACAATGGATAAACCATAATGAATTTTTTGGTGATGAAGTGAATGTCTTTACAGAACAAGGCGCGATTTCAGGTATAGAGCAGGGGATTGATAAACGCGGTTATTTAAAAGTCATAACCGATGAAGGTGAGCGGTATTTTAATGCCGGAGAAGTTTCTTTAAGAAGGAAGTAAACCAAAAGTGCGGTTAAAATTAACCGCACTTTTTATATGATGCTAAACCACTTTTTGAATAAGCGCTGAAATGTCATCTGCAAATTTTTCATCTCTTGCCATTTTCTCAATTTCCTCAGCAGAATATTTTTCACCGTCATACACGACAACAATACTAAGATCATTGGGTTGCAAGAAATGCATTTCGCCGAACTCGGTATAACGGGTGGCGCCAATACTAATAATCGCTTGTTCAGGATAGTTTGCTTGCTCTAATAAAGAAGCAATATGATTCATCGGTCCCTCATCCGGTTGATTATTCATTCTATCGACGATCCAATCTAATAATTGTTGGTGGAAATAGCTATAACCGATAGCGGGGCTGTCAATACCATACGTATTGAGCTCGCTATTTCTTTTATGGAAGCAAGCGATACGATATTGATCAATTTCACTTCCCTTAATAAAGGAAGAAAGTGGAATTAGTTTGGTTGAAACACCTTTACTTGCCGATCCCCAGTTTTTCTTTTCACAGATTTTTTTCGCATTAGGACGACGAATAGAGCAGTCATTATAGGCTGCAAAATAGTGCGGAATAATTTTTTCAACTTGCTTTCCTTTATAGATAAGATCACAAATAAGTGCAATCTCAGGCTCAATTTGCAGATTATCAGCACCTTGTGGAAAATTAATTTGATTGTGACTTAAAGGAAAGGTAGAAAGAAAGCCAGCTTTTTCGCTTGGCACATAAAACGGGAAAATCGCTTTGGGTTGAATGGCATTTTCTGTTTTTACTTGAGTGAAATCAGCTGCTTCGCCAGCTTGTTCTAAATGACCTGCGAAATTTCCTGCCACACCGAAACCAATCATTTGTTCAAAATTCATAAAGACCTCATTAGATTGCTTACTCTTTTTTGGGGTAATTTACCTTGAATATTGAACAAAGACAATTCACTTTGATGATTAAATCATCAGACAGTAAAAAAATTGAATTTTTTTATAAAAAAGCACTTGCAAAGAATTCTGAAAGTCCTATAATACGCCCCACACAACGACGCGCTGTTGTGAATCTTAAGAAAAACCGGTGCGTCGTTGTTTTTTGCTCTTTAACAATATATCAGACAATCTGTGTGGGCACTTGTTGATTGACTTGTTTTAAAAATATTTTTTAA